>NZ_JANGBE010000046.1:0-26143 GCF_024462255.1 Flavonifractor sp. DFI.6.63
GGGGCCCCCCGCCCCCGCGGGCGCTCTTCCGGGTACGGCAAAGCGGCCCTGCATGCACATCGCGCAAAGCGGTTTGCATGCAGGGCCGCTGTTTGTCGGGAACGCGGCAGCGTCATGTTTTCAGGAAGCTGCGCTCCGCGGCCCGGTAAACGGCCTGTATCGGGACGGGGTACCCGTCATGCCGCTGTGCCGCTGGGGCAAAGCGTTTCGGCCGCCCGATCCCGGCCGGCAGGTCAAAGCACTCCTGCGCCGCATACGGCGGCCAGCCGGGCGGGTCGCGCCTATCGTTCGGCCATCGTGATCTGGAACCGGAGGCCGGGTGCGCCGGCAAACGCGATATAACCGCCCTCCGGCAGGGTCACCGCGGTATCTCCCCACATCCAGGAGGCGGCAACGGTCTGACCGTTTCCGTCGTACACCGTAAAACCGCCTCCCTCGGGCACCTGGACCTGCATATGCTTTCCGGCGGCGCTCCCGGTCCGATACCAGCGGATGTAACCGTCGCTTTGAATGGTGGAATAGGAGCCCGCGCCGGCATAGATCGCCGGGACGGCGGCCGCGTCCATGCAGAGCATGCCGGAGGTCTGTGCGTACTCCACCCCATCCTGTTCAAACAGGCGCACGTTCTGCCAGTCGCGGCCCGCCAGGCCTGGGATGACCGCCACGCCCTCGGCGTAGTTCTCATCCACGATACGGTCAAAGGCCATATAGCCCGGCAGGCTGGCCAGTCCGGCCGCCGGCAGCGCCAGGGCCAGGGCCTGCGAGGTATACTTTTCGTTCAGGCAGAGGTAGATCTTCCCGTTCCGGGCGTCCCAGGCCGCCTGAACCGCCTCCGGGACCGGGTTCTCCTTCAGTTTCTGGAAAACATAGCTGGAGCCCGGCAGCTCGCCCAGTCCGGGCAGTTGGATATAATACTTCTGCCAGAGATAGGTCTCTCCGTTCTCCGCCTCCACGAACCGGACCATGAGGTTCCCCGCCTCGTTTCGGAAGGAGCCGTCGCTGTGATAACGCAGGGCGCTCTCGCCCAGGGTCAGCGTCCCGTCCTCGGTCAGGGCCAGCTGCGTCACCTGGCTGGAGGAGGCATACAGCCCCGCATACGCCAGCAGCTCCTCCGGCATGGCGGCGCTCCGGGCCTGGGGCAGGCTGTGGGCCGCCGTGTCCACGTGCGTCCCCTTCCGCTCCAGGGCGGCGATCAGGATCTGGCTGGCCGCCATCTCGTTATAGGTGCTCACCCCGCCGGAGGAGAGCACGGCGCAGGACAGGCCGTATTCCGGCAGCACCACCAGACCCCCGTGATACAGGGTGGTGTCGCCCCCTTTGACCAAGGCCCGGATATCGCTGTAGGCAAACGGATACCACTGTACGCTGTCCCAGCCCAGCCCGTAGGCCATCGCGTCCTCAACGTCCTCAGGCCACAGGCCCCCGGCATACTCCGGCGCGGCCATGGCGTCCAGAGACGCCTGGGCCAGCAGCTGCGTGCCGCAGAACAGCCCGCCGAACGCGGCCAGATCGGACGCCGTGGCGTAGATGCCGCCCGTCCCGTGGACCCCAAGCGTCTCCTGCGGCAGCGCGCGGTCGCCGCTGCCCAGATAGGTCCTGGCCAGACGCGCCGGGTCAAATGGATCGCCGGGAAAATAAGTGTCTTCCAGCCCGGCGGGCTCCAAAATGGCCTGCTGCACATATTCATCGAAGTCCATGCCCGAGACCGCCTCCACCACCAGCTGGGCCAGCGTAAAGCCGTCGTTGCAGTAGACGCTGAACGCTCCGGGGGACGCCTTGAGGGTCTGGGTGCTCAGCCGCTCCAGCAGCGTATCGGCGGCCGTTTCGTCCGGGTCGTTGAAGAGAACGCCGCTGGTAAAGGTGGAGCCCATCAGGCCGGAGGAATGATTCAGGAGCATCCGCACGGTAATCTCCGCAAAACGTTCGTCCGCCATTTTGAAGTCCGGCAGGTAGGTCTTCACCGGCGTATCCAGGGCGAGACTTCCCGCCTCCGCCAGCTTCATGACGGCCGCCGTGGTGTACATCTTGCTCACCGACCCCACGCCGTAGAGGATCTCGTCGGTGAGGGCCCGGTTCTCAGTACGGGAGTAATTCCCCCGGTGGCCGGTGAGGATGATTGCTCCGTCCTCCCACAGGGCGTATTGGACGCTGTCGGCCTGGCCGTACTGCATGGCCAGTTCCGCCGCCTGATCCGCCGACGCGGCCAATCCGCTCTCCTGGGCCCCGGCGGGCAGCAGGGTCAGAGACAGGACAAGGCACAGGGCAAGCGCCCCGCAGAACATCTGTTTTCGTTTCATTGCGTCTCCTCCTTTTCATGTTCTATCATAATGCGTATGAAGCGAAAGCGCAAGCGAAACCGCCGTTCGGTCCCGCCTTCCGGTATTATCTTATACCCTCCACCCGGTGGAAGGTCAAGTCCCTTTCCCCTGACACAGCAGCACCGCGTGTTCACCTTTGGCGAACACGCGGTGCTGCTGTTTTGGAGGAACGCGGCAGAATCATTTTTTCAGGACGCTATGCAGTACAGCCCGGCAAAAGGCCTGTATCTGGGTTACGATACCGGTTATGCCGCTGTGCCGTTGGGAGGAAAACGTCTCGGTCAGTCCGATCTCGGCCATGGTTTGCGCTCTCCGTTCAGAACGGTGTGCCGCAACTTCATTCTACCGGATCTGCAAGCCATGTCTCTTTTTAGCCCTTTTTCAATTTGCGCAACTTATCGGGGCTGTTGACAAAGTCCCTTATCGAAAAAGCAAATAGGTTTTTCTTGCTTGTTTGTTGTTATTTACTATCAAATATATGCTATTTGATAAACTTTTTGCAAGGCCATATTTTTGAAAACAGACTTTGTCAACAGCTCCCTTATCTTACCTTATCGAAAAACGCTCGATTCTGTTTGCCGCGCAGCGGTCGGGAGCGGCGGGTGAGACGCGGTCAGCCCCCCGGTTTCCGCTGCCGGCGTTTGACACTGGATAAATTCGATTAGAATGCCGTTATTGTCCCGCACAAAGCCCATTGGCTTTCCCTTGACGACCTGCTCCATCACCACGTCCGCGCCTTTCCTGCGCAGCTCGGCCAAAAGCCCCGGCACGTCCTCGTGTGCAAAGCAGATATGCTTGGTCCCCTGGGTGCGGATATCGTCATTGGGCGTTCTGCGCCCGGGCGGCAGGGGGAGGGTGCGCCGGTGCTGGAACAGCTCCAGCTGGAAGCTGCCGTTGCCCAGAAACGCCACCCGGCTCTCCAGCGCCGGCATCTCGGCGTCGGACAGGAGGGTAAAGCCCAGCATCTCCCCGTACCACCGGACCGACGCCTCAATGCTTTCCACGCTGATCCCCAGGTGCAGCGGGCGCAGCGCCGTACCGTCCACCGTCACCTCAGCCGCACCGGTCGGGGCGGGCGCTGAACTGGAGCGCGTAATCCATACAGGCCTGACGGCTCCGCAGGCCCAGCATGGCCCGGGTCTCCTCCGGGGTGGCCGGGCGCTTGTTGTTCAGCTCGATGATCCGGCGGGTCCGCTCCACAAAATCCACATTGGAGCTGGCCTTCTGTCCGGCGTCCAGATAGATGTTGTCCTCCATCCCCACCCGTACGTGGCCGCCCAAGGCCAGGGTGGCCATCAGAATGGTCAGATGGGCCTTGCCCACGCCGAAGGCGCTCCAGGTGGCGCCGGGCGGAAGGAGGTTTTTCATGTACACCAGGTTTTCCACCGTGGCCGCCATGCCGTTTTCCATCCCCAGCACCATCTGGAAGTGGGGGGGGGACTTGATATATCCCTGCTCTATCAGGCGCAGCGCGGTATACACCATCCCGGTGTCCATGACCTCGATCTCCGGGCGGATGCCCAGCTCCTGGGCGCGGCGGCCCAGCTTCTCCAGGAACGCCACGCTGTTATGGAAGACGAAGTCCCCCTTTACGTTCATGGAACCGGCGTCCATGGTGGCCATTTCGGGGATCAGATCCAAGGGGAGGATGCGCTCGTCGTCGGGGACGCCGAAGCCGCCCGCCGTGGTCATGTTGATGACGATATCGCACTTTTCCCGGATGAGCGCCACGCTCTCCCGGAATTTTTCGTACTCCATGCTGGCGTTGCCCTGGTCGTCCCGCACGTGCAGGTGCACGACCGAGGCGCCGGCCTTCCAGCACTCATAGGTTTCGGCGGCGATCTCCGCCGGGGTCACCGGCAAGCCGGGGCACTTGGCCGCCGGCGTGGAGGAGCCGGTGGGGGCCACCGTCAGGATGACCCGGTTGCTTAAATCACTCATTCTGTGTTCAATCCTTTCGCATCCGCGGCGCAGATTCAGCGGACGGATTTGATGCCGTACTTGCGCCGGAAGGCGCGGAACCGGCGGGCCGGCGGCAGCGGGATGGGAAGGTCTCCCACCGGCCGTGCGGGAAGCAGCTCCGGCAGGAGGCGTATGCCTGCCCCGATGCGGAGGAACCGTCCGCTTCCGTCCCCGGCTGCCTGCTGCATTCAATCGACCATACGGCCCACCCGGGCCGGGACGTGAAGGGGCGCGGCCGTCTTGGCCTGCACCTCCTCCAGCGTGGCATGGGGCGCCAGGGCACGCAGCACAAAGCCCTCCTCCGTCACGTCGATGACGGCCAGCTCCGTGACCACCGTGTCCACCTCGCCCTGACAGGTCAGGGGGAGGGCGCACCGCTCCACCAGCTTGGGCGCGCCGGTCTTGGTACAGTGCTCCATGGCCACGATGACCCGCCTGGCGCCTGCGCACAGGTCCATGGCGCCGCCCATGCCCTTCAGCGCCTGTCCGGGGACCTCCCAGTTGGCCATATCGCCGTTCTGCGCCACTTCCATGGCGCCCAGAACGGTCACGTCCAGGTGGCCCCCCCGGATCATGGTGAAGGACAGGGCGCTGTCAAAGCACACCCCGTCGTACAGCAGGGTGGAGGGCCGGGTGTCCGGGGCAATGAGGGTGTAGTCCTCCTCCCCCGCCGCCGCCAGCGGTCCGCCGCCGATGGTGCCGCATTCGGTCTGGATCATCATGCCGGAGTCCACACCGATATAATTGGCCGCGTGGGAAGGGATGCCGGCGCCCAGATTCACCAGGTCTCCGGGGTGCAGCAGGGCCACTACGTTCCGGGCGATGAACTCCCGCAGTTCCTGTTTATCGCTCAAAGAACTCGCCTCCCTTCGGGATGGGGACGATCAGGTCCACGAAGATACCGGGGACCATGACCTCGTTGTCGGCCATCTCCCCCACCTCCACGATGCCCTGCTCGGGCACCTCCACGATGACCATGTCGGCCGCTGTGGGGATGACGGTGTTGTAATTGCGGCTGGTGTGGCGGAACATCAGGTTGCCCATCTTGTCCGCCTTCTCCGCCCGGAGAATGGCCACCTGGGCCCGGATGGGCAGCTCCAGCAGATAATCCCTGCCGTTGATGTGCAGGATCTGTTTGCCCTCGGCCACCGGGGTACCGATGCCGGTGGGGGTCAGCACGCCCCCCAGCCCGGCGCCTCCGGCGCGGATACGCTCCACAAAGGTGCCCTGGGGCACCGCCTCCACCTTCAGGGTGCCCTCCACCTTCTGGCGGCCCACCTCCGGGTTATTGGCCGCGTGGGTCAGGGTCAGGCTGCGGATCCGCTTATCCCGCAGCAGGCCCGCAAATCCCAGCTGGAAGGGCTTGTCCGCAGGCGCCACGCCGGAGGTGATGATGTCCAGCTCGGTGCAGTCGGTCTCATATAGCCATTCATACAGCAGGGTGGGATAGCCCGCGGAGCCAAAGCCTCCCGCCAGCAGCGACATGCCGCTGTGAAACTGCTCCAGGACCTGCTCCTTGGCGGCCAGCTTATTGTGCGAAAGCTTGCTCATGGCTCACCTCAGCGATAGGGTGCGAACACATCGCGGCTGACCTGCCGAAACGCGTTTGCGATCATGCCGCTGTCGCTGGCGTAAGCGAGATAGGTGCAGCCCAGGTCGACATACTTTTTCACCGCGTCGGCGTTGCCGCAGAGCATTCCCATGGCCTTGCCCCCGGCCAGGCCGCGGCGGATCACGTCCTCGATGACGGCCGCCACCTCAGGGTCGTTCAGCTTTCCGGGCTTGCCCATGGACATGCTCAGGTCGCCCGGGCCCACAAAGAGCACGTCGATCTGGGGGATGCGGCACAGTTCCTCCACAGCGGCGGCCATAGCCATGGACTCCACCTGCACCACGCACAAAGAACTCTCCTTCTTGGTCTCCAGATAGCTCTTCTCCCCGGTCCAGCAGCCGTACTGTCCCGCCCGCAGGGCCGGATTGGGGCTGCGCGTGCCGCCGGGGAAGAAGACGGCCTCCTGCGCGCACTCCGCGGCGTTCTCCACCGAACGGATGCTGGGGATCTGTACGCCGGTGGCTCCGCTCTCCAGGCCGTGATGGACCTGCCAGGGCTCCGGGCAGGCGATGCGGGGAATGGAGGCCAGGCCGGCCAGCTGGCACGCCCGGATCATATTCTCCAGCTCCCCATAGCTGTAGCTGGAGTGCTCGCAGTCCAGAATGGCAAAGTCGAACCCCGCCCACCCCAGCATTTCCACCAGGTTGGGGCAATTGTTTTTGACAAAGGTGCCGAAGACCGGTTTTCCGGAGCGGATGCGCGCCTTCAGGGTTTCGCTGCGGTTCATTCCTCGCTCTCCTTCACCACGGCGTCGGTGATGGCCTTATCCCAGTTCTTGTGACCCCGGTCACAGATGCGCTTGCTCTGGACCCGGTCGGTGCGCTTGGGGGTAAAGATGTCGAAGTCCACCACGAACATGTTGCCTTTGGCCTCCAGGTAATGCTCGGCGTTGGGGGGCACGACCATGAAGCAGCCCGCGTCCATGGCGTAGGGCACTCCGTCCACCCAGAAATCACACTCGCCCTGGGGGATAAAGATGATCTGCTCGTAATCATGGCGGTGGGGCCCCACCTCGTGGGGCTGACGGATCTCGCAGTACTGCAGGGTCACGTTGGGAGAGATCTGGATAAACTGGATGCGGCCGTTCTGCTTGCCGCAGGCGAATTCGTGCTCCTTGATGTCGTACATCATGGGTTTCTGAGTCTCATACTTCTTCTCGTCCATAATGGAAAACTCCTTTCATGATTCCACGCTCATCAGGTAAGCGGGGATGGTCTTGGTCATACGCTCCAGCACATCGGCGCCGTAGCCCAACTGCTCATGGATCAGGCTGAGGAATTTGTACATGCCCTCCACCGGCTCCGGAGAGATGGACTGTCCGAAATCCGTGGAAATAAACATCTGCTCCATGGGCACACCGGCGTCCAGATACTGGTTGAACAGAGCGATGGGGTTGAACCTGCTGTCGTCGTTGAAGACCACCGCGCCGAATTCACAGGCGGTCATCTCGATCCAGGCGCCCCACTTGGCCCAGCGGGCGATCACGTCGTGGGGGGCCATAATGGTAAAGCTGGGATGATTGACGACGATCTTCCTGACCCCCAGCTCCAGCGCGGTGGGGATGAGCACGTCGATCTCCTGCCAGGAGATATGGCCGGTGGAGAGCACCAAATCGCCTTTTTCGGCAATATACTTGAGCACCTCCACGCATTCGGGGATGATCTTGTTGTTCCCATCCAGCAGGTAGATAGGCTCCTCCAGACCGGTGGTCGTCATGTTGCCCGAGCCCAGGAACTTGCGTCCCTTATGATCCTCGATGTGCAGACGGGAGGATACGGTCGGCATATACACCATACGGGCGCCCATATGATAGGCCACATCCAGCGCCAGAAGGTTCAGCCCGCCCACGCAGTTGTTGAGGACGATGGAGCTGTAGCAGCGGCAGGAGCCGTCGCCCATATTGTGCTCCACAAGGCAGCAGCCGTGGGCGGAGGGGGCGTAGTGATCCTTGACCAGATACCCCCGGTAGCCCGCCGCCTGGGCATTTTTCATCATTTCCCCCGCGTCCAGCAGCCGTTTGGCGACCGAGGGCCCGGTGTGGATGTGCAGGTCATAGATGCCGTTTAAAATGGAACGCTCCAGCATAAAAATCACTCCTTCGTTGTGCTCGGATCCCGCTTGGGGGGCTGGACGAACACGCCGTCGAAGTCCTCCAGCTCCTGTACCCGCTGCCGGATCCGTTCCCGGTTCTCTCCCGCCTTTTTGTGGCTGGCGGCGATATCGGCGCGGTGGTGCGCATCGCCGGCGGGACCGAACCGGTTGTCCCGCACCTTGTCGGCGTCCCACTCCACCACCAGGGACCCGTCCCGGATGACGGCGGTCCCCTCGGCGTCGCAGTAGGGACAGCCCACCCGGGCGCCGCCTCTGGGCTCCAGCAGGTTGCAGTGACAGGCCGGGCAGACGCCCGAGTCGCCGGCGAAGCCGGCATGCTCCCGGTCCATCAGGGCCTCGCCCACCCGGCGGCCCAGCAGCGCGGCGCGCTCCAGGACCGCTTCGTCCAGCACCACCATAGAGGGGGCGGGGTTATGCCCCACCACGAACTTATCCACGATCACGCTGCCCTTGCTCAGGTTGCGCACCGTCAGATCCATGAGCGGCTCGGTCAGATTGATCCAATCGGAACCGCCCAGGGCCATAGCCGCGCCGATCTTGGGGTGGGTGCGGCAGTAAGTCTGGTACTCCTTACCGATGCCCAGCACACGATTGAGCAGCGTGACCACCGTACCGGTCGGGATCAGGTCGTAGATGGGGGTGGCAAGGATGAGCGCGTCCGCCTCCTTCACGGCGGCGGAGAACCAGGGCATATCGTCGTCCCTGACTACGCACAGGCCGTCGCCTCCGGTGGTCAGGCCGCGCATACAGGTCTCGCAGCCGATGCAGTCGCGCAGCTTCAGATCCTGGAGACGGATGATCTCCAGTTCCGCCCCGCAGACCTGCTTGGCTGCGGCCAGGGCGGTTTTGAGCATCAGCTCATTGTTTCCGCTGCGGCGTCCGCCGCTGAGTCCCACGATTCGCATCGCTCACACTTCCTTTCAGCCCAGATAGCCAAACAGTCTGGGCAGGATCAGCACGATGTCGGGCAGATAAGCCAGCGCAAAGGTGGTGGCAAAGGAGGCCACAATAAAGGGCCAGATGCGCTGGCACAGCGGCTTGAAGCCCACGCCCGACACATTGCAGGTGATAAAGAGCACCTGGCCCACCGGCGGGGTGATCATACCGATGGTGATCATCAGCGAGAAGACGATACCAAAGTGGACCACGTCCATGCCGATCATCTGGATCAGCGGGAACATCACAGGAATAAAGATCAGGGTGGCGGAAGCCATGTCCAGCACGCAGCCCACCAGGACCAGCAGCAGCAGGATCAGGAAAATGATGAGGTACTTGTTGCTGGTAACGGCCAGGATGGCGGAGATGATGAGATCGGCAATCCCGTCCTTTGCCATGGTCCAGGCCAGCAGGTTGCCAAACGCGATGATCAGGAAGATGGCTCCGGTGGAAATGGCGGTACGCAGCATCATGGCGGGGATCTTCTTGAGATCCAGCTCCCGGTAGATCAGGCTGACGACAAACGCGGCCACACAGGCCACGGCGCCGGCCTCGATGGCGGTGCAGAAGCCGGACAGCACGCCGCCGATGATGATGGCAGGCACCAGCAGCGCGGGAATGGCTTTGACGAAGGAGACGCCAAATTCCCTCAGATTGAACTTGCCCTCAGGCTTTTTGATGTCCATCTTGCGCATGTTGATAAAGACCGTGACGCAGTACGCCAGCGCCAAAATAATACCCGGGATAATGCCGGCAATAAACATATACTGGATGGACACGTCGGTAAGGAAGCAGTAGAAAATAAACATGGTGCTGGGGGGAATGATAGGGCCCAATACCGAGGCGGCGGAGATCAGCGCGCCGGAATATTCCGGGGGATAGCCGTCTTTTTCCAGCTGGGCGGGCAGGATCTGGTTGAGCAGGGACGCATTGGCCTGGGCAGAGCCCAGGATGGCGGCCAGGATGGCGGACAGGGCGATGGTGCAGTAGGCCATGCCGCCCTTCAGGCGCCCGATAAAGCTGCGCAGGAAATCCAGCAGACGGCGGGTGATGCCGCCGCTGTTCATCAGTTCGCCCGCCATGATGAAGAAGGGGATGCAGGAGATGCTGATGATGCTCACACCGGAGAACATGCGGCCGATGATGATATCAAAGAAGGCCGGGTTGCCCATGGTGGTGATGTGGGCGATGCCGAACAGGCCCAGGCAGATGGCGATGGGCATGCCGATGCAGAGCAGGACTGCAAATACGATAATGGCAATGATCATGCCTGTTCAACCTCCTTCCCGGGGGCGGCGGAGCCGACGGCTTTCAGCTCCCTGATCACCTTCAGCAGCTTCTCGATGGCAAACAGCGCCATAGCGCCAAGGCCGACGGGAATGCCCAGGTAGATCCACTTGACGGAGATATGCAGTTCCACGCTGATCTGGTTGGCGATGGAGGGGCGCAAGAAGGAGTCGGCGCCCAGCTTGGTCAGCCAGACCGACAGCAGCAGGATGATCACGGTGCAGACCAGTTCCAGGACCAGCTGCGTCTTCTTCCCCAGCTTCTGGGTCACCAGATCGAAGTTGGTCAGAGCGCCCACCCGGTAGGCGGCCGCGCCGCCCAGGAAGGTGCACCAGACGATGAGGTAGCGCACCAGGATCTCCGACCAGACCCAGTTCTGATGGAAAAAGTAGCGGCGGATGACCTCCACAAAGGTGAGGATCACCATAAACATCATGGCGATGGCCACGATCCATTTCACGATGTTGAACACCACATCACAAATTCTTGAATAGGCTTTCATCTTTTTGAATGTTCCTCCTGTTGATTCAGGAAACACTGATTCAATCAACGGTTCCTTAAGGGTTTCCGCCCTCTCTCTGTCAGGAGAGGGGGCGGAAATCGGACGGTACGGCTGTGCTTACTGCGCGGCCTTGATCGCCTCTACAGCCGCGATGAAGTCAATGATGCGCTGGTCGGTGCCTTCAGCGGTGTACTCGTCGTACAGGGGCTGGATGGCCTCGCGCCAAGCGTCCGGGTCCTCCAGCTGGTAGACGGTCATGCCGTTTGCCTCCAGCGTCTTGCGGTACTCGGCGTCGGCGCCCACGATGGTCTCGGTAAAGAAGGTCTCCATCGCCTCGTCCATGCACTCCTGCATGAAGTCCCAATAGCCCTCGGGCAGGGAGTCCACAAAATCCTTATTGAAGCAGAGGAAGGTGGGGTAGGGGTACATGCCGACCTCGGTGAAGTACTTGGTGACCTCATAATGGCTCTGGACCACGGCGGTCATGTAGTTGACGTCCTCGCCGTTCACGATGCCGTTGGACAGGGCGGAGTATACCTCGGTATAGCCGACCACGATGGGGTTGGCCCCCAGGTCCTCCAGGGCTTCGATCAAAACGTTGGAGGAGGCGGTGCGGATCTTCAGGCCGGCCAGGTCCGCCAGACAGGTGACGGGCTTGTCCACGGTGGCGATATGACGCATGCCCACGTCCACAGCGCCGCAGATGTAGACCGAGCCGATGGATTCCTCCACCGCGTCGATGATGGCGTCCCACTCGGGGGTCTGGAGGGCGGCCCACTCGGTCTCATAGGAGTTGATGAGGAAGGGGAGCTGGTAGACTTCAGCAAGGGTGTTATAGTTGGTATAGGTGGCAATGCCGCCGCCGCCGGCCTCGATGACGCCGTCCATGATCTGCTGGAACAGCTCGCCCTCGTTGCCCAGCACGCCGCCGGGCTGATAATCGAAGGTGATCTTGCCGCCGGAGCGCTCGGTGACCATATCCATCCAGTTTTCATACATCAGGGCGGACAGAGAGCCGGCCTTCCCGGCCGTGGCAAAGGTGAGCTTGACGGCCTCGTCAAAGCTGGGGCCAGTCGTATCCGGGGCCGTGGTTTCCGGGGCAGCGGTCTCAGGGGCAGAGGTCTCGGGAGCGCTGGTCTGAGGGGCGCCCGTACCGGACTGCCCGCCGCAGCTTGTCAGGGCGAATACCATCGCCAGAGACAGAATGATCGCAGTGATTCTTTTCATGATGTTCCTCCTTAAAATAAATTGAGTCTTCCTTTTTACATCCGAAGATGGGTCTCTCATCAGTGGAGCGGGGACATGGTCTGGGTCTCCCAGATCACAGAATCGGTCTCCCGCAGGCGGCTGCCCAGCTCCTCCAGGATCTGGCGGTACTGGGGATCCGCACGCATGGCCCGGTTGCGCTCCATGCGGCTTTGCAGCGTGCGGTAGGCGCGCAGCTCGTAGATACGCTCAGGGCCGCTGTCGCCCGTCAGGTAGGCGATGGTCCATTCCGCGAACTGCTGCGCCCGGGGGAAGAGCTGCTTCTCCACCAGCTCCAGCGCGGCGGACAGCTGCCCGGGCCTGCACTCATAGGTATTAAACTCGAACATGCGCCGCTCGCAGGCCGGGTCGGTCAGCAGGGGATGATTGGGATCAATGGTGCGCAGGGGGGAGAATTCCGTTGGGATCAGCACCCGGCTCTCCTGCTGACGGATCATCTTGTCCGCATCGTTGGTAAAATCGATCTTGGTGCCGCTGGTCAGGTAGCCCTTGCGGCAGGCGTCCCGATGGTCGTGGCTGTCATAGGCGAACCACTGCACCGTCCGGTTGACCACGCCGCTGGAGGCGGTGAACAGTCCCAGGTTATACCCCAGGTGCTTCGAGGTAATGGCGTACCCCTGCTCCCGGTAAAACTTCAGGAAGGGGCGGTAGGTATCCGGATGATACGTATAGGTACGCATATCAATGATCATAAGCAGGTCCTCCTCGTGATAAAAAATCAAATATCAAAAATTTAATATTTGATTTAACTAGATTGTACTGTGGAAAACTGCCGCCGTCAATTGACAGGTTCACCAGCAAATTCACAAAATTTTTATCCAAAACGACTTATACGCAGTTTGAATCATACGATTCATTTGTTGAAATAAGCAACAAATTTTTCTGTTTTTTGTCAGAAGTTTTTTCGCAGGGCTTGTATTTCCCGTGGCAAATGCTATAATAAAAGCACTACATTTGATAAAAAATCAATTCTCAGCCGGAGGTGGCTTTATGGAGAAGGTGGAGTTTGTCACAAAAACCACCTATGCTTACGAGCGGCTCAAGCGGGAGATTATGGACGGAACCCTGGGTCAGGGGGAAAAACTGGTGGTCAACGCCATCAGCCAGCGCTATCAGGTCAGCCCCATGCCGATCCGGGAGGCCCTGCTGAAGCTGGAACAGGAAGGTCTGGTCCAATCCGCACCCCACCGTGGCGCCTGGGTACATAAATGCAACTACGACCAGTTCTATGAGTTGATTCAGGTGTCCATCGCTCTGGAGACCTGCGCCTGCCGTCTGGCGGCCTCTCTGATCTCCGGGGAAACGCTGGAGCAGCTCCGGGGTCTGATGCGCGGTATGGAGAGCGCCGTCAGGAGCAAGGACATCTCCACTTACCAGATCCTCAACGATGAATTCCACATGGGCATCTACCGCGCCTGCGGCAACCGCGAATTGTTTGAGCTGATCCGCAACACCCACCGGCGCACCTACCCCTATACCTCCATTGCGCTGCATTCCATCGGGCGGATGTCCATGTCCATCCAGGAGCACCGGGATTGGCTGGACGCCTTGACGCGGCGGGACGGCGCGGCCTGCGCCGATCTGTGCCGCCGGCAGCGGCTGGAATCCTATTTTTTGTTCCTGGACTTTTTAACGGATTGCCTGGCAGACCCGGAAGACGCGCAGAACAACTACTACCTCTATGGCTACTCCGATACCTTTTTCGGGATGTCACAGGAGGAAATCCGGCACTCCATCGAGCAATACCGCGCCAAAATGGAGATGCTGTAAAAATACCCGGACCCCCGCGCAAGGCGGGGGTCCGGGTATCGCTGTATTCAGGCCTTCAGGCGCTCCAAAAAGCGTTTGGCGGCCGGGTTGGTGTTATCCTGCCGGTATGCCGCCACCAGTACCGCACGGGGCGCATCTGCCTCGTCCAGCTCCAGATAGGTACAGTGCGGGTCCCGGATGTATTTGGTGCTTTTATCCACAATCATCACACCCAGTCCGGCCGCTACGCTGAAAAACGCCGATTCCAGGTTGGGGACCGTCCGAATGCAGGCCGGCGTAAATCCGCAGCGGCCGGTGACCGCGCAGAGCGCCTGTTCCCGGCCGGGGGAGTCCTCCTCCCCGGGGATAAAAAAGGTATCCGACCGAAAATCCGCAAAGCTGCGGTCCAAACGTCCGGCCAGGGGGTGCAGGCGGCTCATCAGCAGCACCTTGGGAAAGGAGGCGACCGGACGGGTCGCCACCCCGGCCAGATTCTCGCAGTCGATATCCACGGTGATCAGCACATCCAGCTTGCCCCAGCTCAGGCGGTCCCGCAGGGCGTTGAAGCTGTGCCGCTCAAATTCCAGGCGCACGTCGGGGCATTCCCGCCGGAACGGTGCGATCAGGTTGGGCAGCAGCGCGTCTCCGTCCAGGGAATCCAGCAGTCCCACCCGGAGCAACCCCTGAGATCCCCGTGCCAGCCGCGCACCCTGTTCCCGCCCGGCCTCGATCAGCCGCAGGGCGCTCTTCAGCGTGACCAGCATGGCCTCCCCCGCGGGGGTGAGGGATATCTGCTTTTTCTCCCGCTCGATCAGCGCAAACCCCAACTCCTGCTCCAACAGCTCAATATGGCGGCTGAGGGTAGGCTGAGAGACAAAGAGCGCTTCCGCGGCACGGGTGAAGTTCATATGCCGGGCCAACGTGATGAAGTACTGCATCTGCAGAGTCGTCGTAATCCATCCCTCCCTGTCCGGATACGCACAGGCGGGCGATCTGTGTTCCGCACCGGAAGCCATATTGGCAGGCGCCATCCCCTGTTTCTGCGTTTCCCTTTCTGCCGGTGTATCCCGCTTTCTACCTTCTTTGCTCCAGATAAGCGGCCCGGCCGGTCTCATAGAGATTATTCCCCTGGCTGTCGATGACCACCGTGAGCGGCAGGTTTTCCACCTCCAGCCTCCGGACGGCCTCGGCCCCCAGGTCCTCGTAACAGATGAGCTGGGCGGACTTGACGCACTGGCTGAGCAGCGCCCCCGCGCCGCCGATGGCCCCGAAATAGACCGCGCCGGTTTCCCGCATGGCCTCCACCACCGCCGGGCTTCGCTTGCCCTTCCCGATCATGCCCAGCTCTCCCAGGCGCAGCAGCGTGGGGGCATAGGCGTCCATGCGGTAGCTGGTGGTGGGACCGGCGGAGCCGATCGCCTGTCCGGGCCGCGCGGGGGAGGGCCCCACATAGTAGATGACCGCCCCCTCGATGGGAAAGGGCAGCGGCTTGCCCTGTTCCACCAGCTCGCACAGGCGCTTATGGGCCGCGTCCCGCGCGGTGTAGACGCTGCCGCTGAGATAAACGCTCTCCCCCGCCCGCAGGGAGCGGGCCTGCTCTTTCGTCAGAGGGGCGGTGATATACTTGGCCATCTCAAAGCACCTCGCTTACATGCCGGGCCACATGGCAGTTGATATTGACCGCGCAGGGCAGTCCCGCGATATGGGTGGGCATCGTCTCGATCTGTACCGCCAGCGCGGTGGTCCGCCCGCCGAAGCCCTGGGGTCCGATGCCCAGGGCGTTGATCTTCTCCAGCAGCTCCTGCTCCAGCCGGGCATAGAAGGGGCTGCCGTTGTGCGTGCCCATCTCCCGCAGGAGGGCCCGCTTGGCCAGCAGGGCGCACTTGTCGAAGGTGCCGCCGATGCCCACGCCCACCACGATGGGCGGGCAGGGATTGGGCCCCGCCAGCTCCACCGTCTCCAGGATGAACTGTTTCACCCCGTCCAGCCCGTCGGAGGGCTTGAGCATGGCGATCCGGCTCATGTTCTCGCTCCCGAAGCCCTTGGGGGCCACGGTGATCTTTACCTGCTCTCCCGGGACCAGTTCGGTGTACACCATGGCGGGGGTATTGTCCCCGGTGTTCACCCGGTCCAGCGGGTCCCGGACCACCGACTTGCGCAGGTAGCCTTCGGTATAGCCACGGCGTACGCCCTCGTTGACCGCCTCGGTCAGCGGGCCGTTGATGTGCACGTCCTGGCCGATCTCCAGAAACACACAGGCCATCCCGGTGTCCTGGCAGATCGGGGTGTCCCCGCCGATGGAATAATTCTCGATGATCTTATCCAGGATATCCTGTGCCACGCTCCAGTCCTCCGCCCGGCGTGCGGCGGCGATGGTATCCTTCACGTCCTGGGGCAGCCGGGTATTGGCCTGGATGCACAGGCGCTGCACGGCTTGGGTGATGACTCCGGCGTCAAGTTCTCTCATATTCGTTCCTTCTCTCGTTTTTACTCTCCTCCGGCGTCCAGGAAGGCGCCGACGATGCGGCGCATATATTCCTCCACCTTCTGCCGGCTGTGCTCCAGCTCCCGCTGCACCGCCTCCTGGTCGTTGTCCACGATGGCCTTCATCAGCATGCGGTGGTGCTCGGCATAGTCGGCGGCGTAGCGCACCGGCAGGACGGTGTTATTGATCATCCGCTCGGTAAAGGACAGCTGCTCGCTGAGCTTGGCCAGGACGGAGTTTCCGGTGGCGCGGACCAGCAGCTCATGAAATTCAATGTTGTTCTCATACTGCTGGGCCGCGTCGGTCAGCTTGGTGCCCCGGCGGGTGTTCTGCTCCAGCACCATCAGCAGCGCGCGGGGGATGCGTCCCAGAAGCATGCTGCACGCAGAGGCCCGCAGCAGCTCCAGCACCTCCAGCGTATCCAGGCATTCGTCCACGGTCAGCAGGCGGACGATGGAACCGCTGGTACTGCTGGTCTCCACCAGGCGCTCGATCTCCAGCTTCTTCATGGCCTCCCGCACCGGCGTGCGGGATACGTCGAAAGCCTCGGCCAGATCCTCCTCCCGCAGGCGGGTGCCCATGGGCAGCAGTCCGGTGGCGATGGCCTCCCGTACCGTGTAATACAAGGTATCGCTGGCCTGCTTTTTCTCCACCATCTGGGTACGCAGCGCCTGTATCTGCATGTCCATAAACATCCCCCTTTCAGCCTGTAAACCTGATTCTACTTTATTATATACACATCCCGGGTGTTGTCAACGGCGTACGCTTGTATGCATAAATATACGTTCACCTATTTCAGTATAAATGGATATTGGCATGTATCGTTTGTCACCCCCCTATGCGTTCCATATAATAAGGGCATTACCGCATGATTCAACGCGTGCGGATCGGCGCGAAAATTTGTGCCGCAAAAAGGTGCAAAACCGCAGGAATACTTTGCGTATTGCAAGGTTTTGCAACGCATTTGTGGGCCAAATTGGCCGCCAAAATGTGCGTGGGGAATTGTCCGGTGATGCCTAAAGAAAAAACAGAAAGTGGGGTCTACTATGCTTGATCAATCGAGCCTTCCCTACGTGGACGGTCAGCGCGGGCGGATCGGCCTGATCACCCCCGCGCCGGGCAGTTCCACCGAGCAGGAGTTCAATCGCTACAAACCGGAAGGGGTCGCTGTGTTGACCACACGGGTGCCCCTGTTCGGCATTTCCCGGGAGGGTCTGCAGCAGATGAATCGCTATGTGGATGACGCGGCGCTCATGCTGGCCAAGAGTTCCATTGTAGATCTGATCCTGTTCAGCTGCACGGCCGGCAGTTTTCTTGGGGGGAAAGGCTTTGACCAGGAGCTGACGCGCCATCTGGAACAACTCACCGGCGTCAGGGTCACCACGACCAGCACCTGCGTACTCCGCGCGCTGAAGGCGCTGGGCCTGCGCCGGCTGAACGTGGTGACCCCCTATTCCGCCCAGGTCAATGCGCTGGAGCGCCGCTTTCTGGAGGCATGCGGCATTACGGTGGTCCACATTACAGGCGCGCTGCTGGAGCGTTCGCAGGACACGCCGAAGCTGACCGCTGAGACCATGCGCCGATTTGCGCTGGATGCCGACACCCCGGATGCGGATGGGATGTTCATCAGCTGCACAGGCTTGCACGTGGATGGTTTGATCGAGCCGCTGGAGCACGAATTGGGTAAGCCGGTACTGACCAGCAATCAGTGTGGTCTGTGGGGCAGTCTGCGCGCGCTGGGGATTCCGGATCAGCTTCCCGGTCTGGGCACACTGTTCCAGCGCGGATGATCCCAAAGCAGAAAACAGAAAGGTTGTGTTTATATGGACAAGCCGTTTACCGACGGCTGGCGGGGGCGCATCGGTCTCGTGGCCACTGCGCCCGGCAATGCCACAGAAGCCGATTTCAACCGCTACCGTCCAGCGGGCGTGGCCGTTCTCACCACCCGCACGCCCCTGACCGCCTCCACCCCGGAGGGGATACGGGAGATGAACCGCTTTGTGGATGACGCAGCGGCCCTGCTGGCGCAGAACGCCTATTGCGATGTGGTGCTGCTCAGCAGCACGGCCGGCAGTTTTGTGGACGGGCGGGCCGCGGCCCTGGCACACGCCCAAACGCTCAGTCTGGAGATCGGCGCGCAGGTGATCACATCCGCAGAGTGCATGCTGCAGGCGCTGCAGGCACTCAGGGCAAAGCGCGTCACATTGGTAACCCCTTCTTCCCCCGAGCTGAACCGGGCGGAACACGCCTTTTTGAACGAAGCCGGCTTGGATATTGTAAGCGAGGGGGGCTTCCTGCGTTCCGATCCACGGGACATTCTGACCGTCACAGCAGAGGAGATCTTTGATCTGGTCCGGCACTGCGACCGGCCGGAGTCCGACGCGGTCCTGCTAAGCTGCTCGGGCCTGCACGCCATGGAGATCATCGCGCCGATGGAGCGGGAACTGGGCAAGCCGGTGCTGGCCAGCAATCAATTCGGCCTGTGGGGCAGTCTGCGTGCGCTGGGGATCCCGGACAAATATCCGGAGCTTGGGAGCCTGTTCTGTTTGTGAACGCATCCTGTATACCGCTGTATACAGCCGCCGACTCGAGAATAAAGGCGCACAGGCATGTATCAATTGCAAAGACCGGCCACGGCCCTATATACTTACGTTCAGGCGGGAAGGTATGCTGCTCTTCCGCACGAATCGTTCAAATTTGTAGTAGAGGTGAGTGAATTGGCAAACATCGAGCAAACGAAGTCTTCGGACAAAAGCGGCCTGAAGTACTTCCTGGCGGCGCTGGGCCCCGGCTTCATCCTGGCGGCGACCTCCATCGGCCCCGGCTCCATCGTCTCCTCCACAAACGCAGGCGCCAACTTCGGATATAACCTGTTCTGGTGGTTTATCGTGATGCTGGTCTTCCGGGCGGTCTTCTCCCTGGCAATGAACCGGTACACCGTGGTCACCGGCAAGCCCCTGATGGTCGGCATCCGGGAAAAGTACGGCAAAGTGTGGGCCGTGCTGGCGGGTGTGTTCGCCTTCCTCGGCCAGTGCGTGTACGGCATCGGCAACTTTATGGGCTGCGGCCTGGGCATGAACATGCTTTTCCCCGGCCTGCCCGTCAAATACGGCGGTCTCATCGCTCTGGTGATCTGCGCCGTGCTGTTCTTCCTGAAAAACCTGTATCACAAGATGGAGACGGTTATGAAGGTCCTGGTGGGCATCATGGCGATCATCTTCATCATCTCCCTCATCGGTACCGCCGGGATCCCCTATGACGGCACCGTCTCCCACAGCATCGTAGGCATGCCCGCCGGCAGCATGGCGCTCATGCTCTCCCTGCTGGGCACCACCGCCTCCCTGGGCACCTGCGCCTGGGGCTCCTCCCTGGCCAAGGAGAAGGGCTACACCACCCGTGACATCGACCAGGGCGGCCTGCGCATCGACGTGATCGTGGGCGTCATCGCCATCGGCGTCATCTCCCTGTGCTGCTTCTTCGTGGGCGCCAACCTGCTGCCCGGGGCCCCCATCAAAAACGGCATGGACCTGCTGAGCGCCCTCAGCGGCCTGCTGGGCGCCTGGGTGCGTCCCGTCTTCGGCATCGGCTTTTTGGCCGCCGCCATCTCCTCCTTCATGATGGCTCCCAAGCTGGGCATCAACCTGCTGCTCCAGTCCCTGGACAAGGACTCCGGCATGGAGAACAAGGCGGAGAACATCATCAGCATCCTCATGCTGGTCTTTGCCGCTGTGGTCGGCTTCCTGTACAGCGGCGTGCCCGCCCAGCTTCTGACCCTGGCGCAGATCGGCGGCGTCATCAACACCCCCATACTGGGCATCATGACCATTCTGCTCTGCAACCGCAAGGATGAGATGGGCCGTTACAGGGTTGGCAAGGGCTTTACCGTGGTCCTTTCCATTGCCTACCTGTTCGTCATGATCACCGTCATCAACAATCTGATCACAATCGTAGGCAAATTCCTGGCCTGATTTTCCGGCGCCGCCGCTCTGCGGCGGCGCCCTCCCCCTTTTTACAGATCATTTGAAAGGAGCACATGATATGAACTTTGATTTAGTGGTTAAAAATGGCGTCGTCTACACGGAACAGGGCTTTTATAAACTCAACGTGGGCGTGCAGGGTGAAAAGATCGCCGTGCTGGCCGACCCCGCCGTACCTCTGGAGGGCGCAAGGGTCATCGACGCCCAGGGAAAATACGTACTGCCCGGTTTCATCGACTGCCACTGCCACCTGCGGGACCCCGGCCTGACGCAGAAGGAAGACTTCTACACCGGCACCATGGCCGCCGCCCACAGCGGCATCACCATGGTCTGTCCCCAGCCCAATGTGAAGCCCGTGCCCAACACCCTGGCGGACTACCGCGAAGAGGTCCAGGCCGGCCAGGCGCGCGCCGTCATCGACTTCAACCCCATCGGCTGCCCTCTGGGCACCGCCCAGGACGTGACGGAGATCGCCCAGGAGGGGTCCGCCTGGTTCAAGCTCTTTGAAAAAGTGGCCACCTATCCCTACAATACCACCGCCGGTACTCTGGACACGCACCGCATCTACGAGGCCTTCCGGGCCGTGGCCGCCACCGGCAGGTACTGCTCCGTCCACCCCTTCGACAAATATTTCTTCGATGCCGCAGTGGAACAGATCAAGGCCGAAGGCAAGCCCATCACGCTGGAAAATGTGCGCCACATGTGGTACTCCGACGAGGAGATGACCGGCGCGGCCTATCAGCTGTCCTATTACGCCAAGAAGGCGGGGATGAAGTGGTACGCCATGCACGCCTGGATGCCCGGCTACATCGACCTGGTGCGCATGCTCAAGGAGCGGGGCGAGATGACCATCGTATCCTCCTTCGAGTATATGCCCGCCATGGACGCCTCCGACGAGATCTATGACATCGCCGGCGGCAAGTACATCTACCTCAACCACGACGCAAAACCCGACAAGGCCAAGATCTGGGCCGCCATCCGGGACGGCGTCATCGACATGATCGGCTCCGACCACGCTCCCCATGCCCCCAACGAGTACAAGAGCGACGACGCGCTGCACACCGGCGCCGGCTTTGCCATGCTGGACTACTTCGGCCACCTGCTGGTCTCCCACGTGAATGAGGGCGACCTGTCCCTGGAGAAGCTGGTGGAGGTCACCTCCGTCAACTTTGCCAAGGCCTTCGGCATGTACCCCCGCAAGGGCTCCAACGTGGTGGGCAGCGACGCGGACTTCACCATCGTGGACCTGAACCGGGAATGGGTCATCAGCGAACAGGACAAGGTCTACACCAAGACCCAGACCATCCCCTATGTGGGCCGCAAGATGCACGGCGCAGTTACCGGCACCGTGGTCCGGGGCCGTGTGGTCATGGAGAACGGCGAGGTCTTCGGCGAGCCGGGCTATGGCAAGTTCGTCACCGCTGAAAACAGCAAGTGAGGCGCGTGATGGAAGCCATTTTACCCCAGGTCTCCGACCTTTTTTCCCGGGACGGGCGCTTCACCCGCTGGCTGCAGGTGGAGGCCGCCCTGGCAAACGCCCAGGGCGCGCTGGGCATCATCCCCGCGCAGGCGGCGAGGGATATCTCCGAGGCCGCCCATGTGGAGAAGCTGGCCCTGGACCGCTATGACGAATTTTACGCCAAGACCGGACACCCCATGGTCTCCATGCTCCGCCTGCTGGAGGCGGCGGCGGGACCGGAGAGCGGCCAGTACATCCATCTGGGCGCCACCACCCAGGATATCATGGACTCCGCCATGACTCTGGCCCTGCGCAGCATGTTTACCCTGACCCGCGCCAAGCTGGTGAGCATCCAGTCCTCCGTGCTGGACCTGTGCCAGCGCCATGCCGATACCCCCATGATGGGCCGCACCCACAACATCCAGGCCCTGCCCATCACCTTTGGCTATAAGGCCGCCATCTGGGCCGACGAGCTGGAGCGCTGCATCGACCGGCTGGACCAGAGCGCCCAGCGCATCCTCGCCCTCCAGCTCTCCGGCGCGGTGGGCTCCATGGTCTCCTTCGGGGAGGATGGGGACGCCATTCAGGAAAAGATGGCCGAACAGCTGGGCCTGAGCGTTCCCGCCGTGTCCTGGCACGCCTCCCGGGACCGCCTGGCCGAATTTACGGGAGAGCTGGCGCTCATCGGCGGCTGTCTTGGGCGGATCGCCCAGGAGGTCTATCTGCTCATGGGCAGCGAGACCGCCGAACTCAGCGAGCCCTGGGCGGCGGGCAAGGTGGGCTCCTCCACCATGCCGCACAAGGTCAACCCCACCTCCACCCAGCACATGATGAGCCTGGCCCGCGACATCCGCTATCACCATGCCGCCGTGTTGGAGATGATGTGGGTGGATCACGAGCGCAACATCATGCATTTCGTGGGTGAGCGCCAACACATCGAGGCCTGCTGCGTGGCCGCCGGAGAACTGCTGGACCGGGCCGACGCGCTGATGGCGGGGCTCCAGGTCAACGAAGCCAATATGCGCGCCAACCTGAACAGGCTGGGCGGGCTGACCCAGTCGGAGCACGTGATGCTGGAGCTGGGCAAGCGCATCGGCAAGCAGCACGCCCACGAGCTCATCAACCAGATCGCCGTGGACGCGTTCCAAAACGGCAAGAACTTCGAAGAAGAGCTCAAGAAAAACGATACCGTGGTCCAGGCACTGGGCGCCGAGCAGATCCATGCCCTGCTGGATCCCATGCAATATCTGGGCAAGTGCCCGGAACTGGCCCGCCGGGCCGTCCAAACCCTGAGGAAATGAGTGATACCATGACACCGATCGCGGAAGAAAGCCTGAAGCTGCATTACGCCAAGCGTGGCAAGATCGAAGTGATCTCCACCGTGCGCGTGCAGGACAAGAACGACCTGAGCCTGGCCTATACCCCGGGCGTGGCCCAGCCGTGCCTGGAGATCCAGAAGGACGTGGACAAGAGCTATGAGCTGACGCGGCGCTGGAACATGTGCCTGGTGGCGACCGACGGCAGCGCGGTGCTGGGGCTGGGAGACATCGGTCCGGAAGCTGGGATGCCCGTTATGGAGGGCAAGTGCGTGCTGTTCAAGGAGTTCGGGGGGGTGGACGCGTTCCCCCTGTGCATCAAGAGCCACGACGTGGACGAGATCGTGCGCACCATCCAGCTCATCTCCGGGTCCTTCGGGGGCGTGAACCTGGAGGACATCTCGGCGCCGCGGTGCTTTGAGATCGAGCGGAAGCTGAAGGAGTGCTGCGACATCCCGATCTTCCACGACGACCAGCACGGCACGGCGGTCATTACGCTGGCGGGCCTGACCAACGCCCTGAAGGTGGTGGGGAAGCGGAAGGAGACGGTCCGTGTGGTGATAAACGGCGCCGGGGCGGCGGCGATCGCCATCTGCAAGCTGCTGCTGGCGGCGGGCGTGAAGGACGTGACGCTGTGCGACCGCAGCGGAGCCATCTACGCGGGCCGGGAGAAGGGGATGAACGCCGTCAAGGAGGAAATGGCCCGGGTGACCAACCTGCAGAAGCGGGCGGGCAGCCTGGCGGAGGTGCTGGCGGGGGCCGACGTGTTCATCGGCGTGTCGGCGCCCGGCGCGGTGACGACGGAGATGGTGCAGACCATGAACCGGGACGCGATCCTGTTTGCCTGCGCCAACCCCACGCCGGAGATCTTCCCCGACGAGGCCAAGGCGGGCGGGGCGAAGGTGATGGCCACGGGGCGCAGCGACTTCCCCAACCAGATCAACAACGTGCTGGCGTTCCCGGGCATCTTCCGTGGCGCGTTCGACGTGCGGGCCAGCGACATCAACGAGGCGATGAAGGTCGCGGCGGCCGAGGCGCTGGCGGGCCTCATTTCAGACGAAGAGCTGAACGCCGATTACATCATCCCCGCCGCCTTCGACCCCCGGGTGGGCAGGACGGTGGCCGCCGCCGTGGCCCGGGCCGCCCGCGACAGCGGCGTGGCCCGCATCTGAGGAGGGTCCCCATGTTCGTGCGATTGACCGAGCTGCGCCCTGTGACGGCGCGGGACACCCTGTATCGCTTTACCTGCCCCGCAATCGCTCGGGCCGCCCTGCCCGGCCAGTTTGTGGAATTGAAGCTCACCGGCGGCTGCGACCCCTTCCTGCGCCGCCCTATCAGTCTCTTTGACGCCGACGGGACGGAGACCTTTTCTCTTCTGGTACGTACCGTGGGCCGGGGCACGGAGTATATGACCGGCTGGACGCCTGGAATGGAGATCGACGTATTGGGGCCTCTGGGCAGCGGCTTTTCCTGGGAAACGGACACAAGGGACTGTCTCCTGGTTGCGGGCGGGATCGGCCTGGCCCCCATGGGTTTCCTGGCCCGGCGCCTGCTGGACGAGGGGAAGCGGGTGCGTCTGCTGTTTTCGCCCCGGCGGGACGCGGCATTGCTGGATGCGCTTCCCTTCCGGGAAAGGCTGGACGTTTCCTGCTGTGAAAACCGCTCCGCCCTTCCCGCCGCGCTGGACGCCCTGCTGGCGCAGGGCGCGGACGCGGTATTCTCCTGCGGGCCGGAGGGGCTGCTGGAATCCGTGGCGGAGCGCGCGGCGGCGCACGGCGTGCCCTGCCAGCTGTCCATGGAACGGCGCATGGCCTGCGGTATCGGTATCTGCCTGGGCTGTGCCATTGCCATCCATACGCCCGGCGGCGTGACCTACAAAAAGGTCTGCAAAGACGGCCCCGTCTTTCGGGGAGAGGAGGTGGCCTTCCATGCTCAGCCTTGAGACCCGTCTGGGGCGGGCCGTCTTCCGCAACCCCGTATTTGGGGCCTCCGGCTGTACCGGCCATGGCTATGAACTGGCCGGCTACACCGATTTGTCCCGGTTCGGCGCAGTGAGCCTGAAAACGTTTACTCCGGCTCCCCGCGCCGGCAACCCCCCGGAGCGAATCGCAGAGGTGCCCGCCGGGGTACTGAATTCCATCGGCCTGCAAAACCCCGGAAAGGATGCATTTTTTGCCCAGACTATGCCCCGGGTGCTCGCCGCGCTGGAGCGCGACCAGATCGTCGTCAGCGTAGGCGGCGACACGATAGAGGACTATGTCGCGCTCTGCCGGGAGACCGAAGCGCGCTTCGGCGGCCGGATCGCGGCACTGGAGCTGAACGCGGCCTGTCCCAATGTCAGCCATGGCGCGGGCTTCTACAGCCGGGATCCCCAGGCCGCCCGCGAGCTGGTGCAGGCCGTACGGGAGGCCGTGGTCCTGCCCGTTTTTCTGAAGTTCAACACCAACTTCCCCAACTATCTGGAGGTTGCCGCCGCCGTGGAGGCGGCGGGAGCGGACGCGCTCTACACCACCAATACTCCTCTGGGCATGAAGATCGACCTGCACAGGCGCAGGCCCGCCCTGGGCAACGGCAGGGGGCCGATCTGCGGACCCGCCATCCGCCCCATCGGCGTACTGCGGACCTGGGAGCTGTATGAGGCCGTGCGGCTGCCCATCATTGCCAGCGGCGGCATCCGCACCTGGGAGGACGCAGTGGAATACCTCCTGGCAGGCGCCTGCGCCGTGGGAGTGGGCAGCGCTCAATTTGTCCAGCCGGACGCGGCAAGCGACATTCTGTCCGGTCTGGAGCGCTATGCCGCGGCGGAGGGCCTGGAGTGCCTGACCCCGCTGGTGGGCGCGGCCCATCCCTGACGGTGTTTCTGTTTTGATCTGCCCGGCAGCATTCCGCCGTTCCCAAGCATCGGTCCAAAGGAAAACTCCGCCCCTTCCGGCGTCGCACATGCCGAAGCGCACCCTCCCCGGGGGCTGGGACGACCATTGCGCGGGTAATTGAGCTTCAGCCGTCAGCGAACCGTTTGTCAAAAGGCCATAGGCCGCCTGACAAGCAAAACGCCCCGGCCCCAGCCGCAAACTGAACTGCCCCAGGTTGTGCGGACCGTACAAAAAGGGGCCCTGGCAGGAACTATTGAGTTTTATGTGGAGAGGCGCCGCGCAAGCGGCG
>NZ_JANGBE010000047.1:0-22674 GCF_024462255.1 Flavonifractor sp. DFI.6.63
CCCCCCCCCCCCCCCCCCCCCCCCCCCCCGCCTCTGCTCTTGGATGTCTGGGACGGGCTATGGCGCCTCGGACTGCGTAAAGAAGTCGCACCAGGGCCGAAGGGTGCAGTTCGGACAGTCCGGTCTGCGGGCCATGCACACCGCCCGGCCGTGAAGCACCAGCCGGTGGCAGAAGTCGTTGGATCCCTCCGGCGGCAGGATGGCGCGCAGCTGTGTTTCCACCTTGGCGGGGTCCTTGGTGCCGTCGGTGAGGCCTAAGCGGCCGGAGATGCGGATACAGTGGGTGTCCGCCACCACAACGCCGGGGGCCTTGTGGATATCTCCCAGGATCAGATTGGCGGTCTTGCGCCCCACGCCGGGCAGCCTGAGCAGTTCTTCCATGGTAGCGGGTACCCGGCCGCCGTACTGCTCCACCAGCATCCGGGCGGCGGCCACGATATCCCGCGCCTTGGCCCGGAAAAAGCCGGTGGAGTGGATGTACGCCTCCACCTCGGACACGTCGGCGCCGGCCAGGTCTTCCAGGGTGGGGTAGCGGGCGAAGAGGGCGGGTGTGACCTGGTTCACCCGCTCGTCGGTACACTGGGCGGCCAGACGGGTGGAGAAGAGCAGCTCGTAGTCCTTGCGGTAGTCCAGAGAGCACAGAGCGTCGGGGTAAGCCGCCTTCAAAGCTTCCACGATGCGTAGCACATCCGCTTGTTTTTTCATTCGGATCACCTCATTGGACAATATAGCACAGAATCCGCAAAAAAACGAGAGAGTTTTTCGAATGGTGACAATTGTATTTCAGAGGCGTATTTTGTATAATATACTAAGCTAACGCGTAACATTTGGAAAGGTGGCGACAGGGGAATTGGTCAACGATATCATGGACTTCATCGCATCCCGCGATCCGGAGGTGGGCGCGGCCATCCGGGCCGAGTATGACCGCCAGCGGCGCAATATCGAGCTGATCGCGTCGGAGAACTTTGTCAGCGAGGCGGTACTGGCCGCAGCGGGCACGGTGCTCACCAACAAGTATGCCGAGGGCTACCCCGGTAAGCGGTACTACGGCGGCTGCCAGTGTGTGGACGTGGTGGAAGACCTGGCCCGCGACCGGGCCTGCAGGCTGTTCGGGGCCGACCATGCCAACGTGCAGCCCCACTGCGGCGCCAATGCCAACTACGCCGTCTATCAGGCCCTGTGCGAGCACGGGGACACCGTGCTGGGCATGGATCTGGCCAACGGCGGGCATCTGACCCACGGCTCCCCCGTGAACTTTTCCGGAAAGAACTACCATATCGTGGCCTACGGCGTCAACGATCAGGGCTATATCGACTATGACCAGGTGCGGGACCTGGCGAAGAAGCATAAGCCGAAAATGATCCTGGCCGGCGCCTCCGCCTATCCCCGCGTCATCGACTTTAAGACCTTTGCCGAGATCGCCCATGAAGTGGGCGCCTACCTGTTTGTGGATATGGCCCACATCGCCGGCCTGGTCGCCGCAGGGCTGCACCCCTCTCCCGTGCCCTATGCCGACGTGGTCTCCACCACCACCCACAAGACGCTCCGCGGTCCCCGGGGCGGCATGATCCTGTGCAGGGAAGCGCTGGCCAAGAAGATCGATTCCGCCATCTTCCCCGGCAGCCAGGGCGGTCCGCTGGAGCACATCATCGCCGCCAAGGCCGTGGCGCTGGGCGAGGCGATGAAGCCGGAGTTCAAGCGCTATCAGGAGCAGGTCATGAAGAACGCCGCCGCCCTGGCCCAGGCCCTGATGCAGGAGGGCTTCGATCTGGTCTCCGGCGGGACCGACAACCACCTGATGCTGGTGGATCTGCGTCCGGCCCATCTGACCGGCAAGGAGATGGAGAAGCGTCTGGACGAGGTGAACATCACCGTCAACAAAAACGCCATTCCCAACGACCCGGAGAAGCCCTTTGTCACCAGCGGCATCCGGGTGGGCACGCCTGCCGCCACCACCCGCGGCTTCCGGGAGGAAGACATGAAGGTGATCGCCCGGCTCATGTGGCAGACCGCCACCGCGTTTGAGAACCAGGCCGGCGAGATCCGCGCCCAGGTGGCCCAGCTCACCGGGAAATATCCCCTTTACAACTGACCGGCTGAGCCGCCCCGCCGTCTGCGGCGGGGCGGCTTTCTTGGTTTTGGAGAGACGAACATGGAAATTCGCTTTGCCGGGGCGGCGGATGCCCAGGACCTGCTGGGACTTTACGGGCAGTATATCGATACCCCCATCACATTTGAATGCGCCCTGCCCTCCCGGGCGGAGTTTGCCCGGCGGATCGAGGGCATTGGCCGGGCATACCCCTATCTGCTCTGCCGGGAAGGGGAGCGGACCGTAGGCTACGCCTACGCCCACCGGCAGATGGAGCGGGAGGCCTACCAGTGGAACGCGGAGCTTTCGGTCTATCTGGACCGGGCGTTTACGTCCCGGGGACTGGGCGGGCGGCTCTACCGCGTTCTGATGGAACTGCTGCGGCTTCAGGGCGTGCGGACGGCCTACGGCTGCGTGACCCTGCCCAATGAAAAAAGCGAGGGCCTCCACCGGGCTCTGGGGTTCCGGCAGCTGGGCGTTTACCGGAATACCGGCTATAAATGCGGCGCCTGGCACGACGTGGCCTGGTTCGAGAAAGCCCTCGGGCCCTACGGCGGCGCCCCGGAGCCGGTCCGGCCCTTTCCCGCTGTGCCGGAGGAGGCGGTACGGGCGGTGCTGGCGGCCTTTTGAGGGCAGCGCCGCGGGCGGGCTTATCTCTTTTCCCTTAATTGTGCATTTAGAGTACCCTTGGTCAAAATAGCAGGGGCAGCCTCAAAAATGAGGCTGCCCCTGCACAGCCTGTCGAAAAAGGCCAAAGGCCTTTTTCGACAGAGGGATGCATGACGGACAGGGCTCGAT
The DNA here is from genome assembly GCF_024462255.1 of Flavonifractor sp. DFI.6.63. Lineage (NCBI taxonomy): Bacteria > Bacillati > Bacillota > Clostridia > Eubacteriales > Oscillospiraceae > Flavonifractor > Flavonifractor sp. DFI.6.63. The sequence continues at coordinate 2,888 of NZ_JANGBE010000047.1, forward strand.
TCTGGCAGAAAAGTCGCCCTGTCCGTCATGAGAGGTGTCATTTCCGACGCGCATGTCGCCGGAAATGACGGAGATTTCTTTCCTTCCGTCGTCTGCGGACGACGGAACTCTGCGAGGCTCTTCTCCAGGAGGGTTTTTCAACAGCCTGAGCAGGGGCAGCCTCAAAAATGAGGCTGCCCCTGCAAACTGGGATTTATCTTTTATTACTTCCGATCCAATAGCAGCCTGTGCCGATTACGGTTCCCAAAAACCTTATCTCACGGCTTAGCACTCCGATACACAACGACAAAAAGTAAATTACCGCAAATACAGCGACGGAAATAAGCGCTCTTTTAATGGTATCGTTCATTTTCTGTTCCCCCTCAGATCCTGATTTATCACGCTTTTATACATATGTGTATGTTATCATACAGGTAAATGTTTTTCAATCGTGAAATCGCCGGAGATCTGGCCCGCGCGCAAATCGAGGAAAAGGGAGGCGGGCTTTGCAAGCTTGACGAAGGCCGCCGGGCGTGTTATTTTAAGAGTAAAAACAAGGAGTGGACGCCTGTGAAACGTATTTTGGCCCTGCTGATGACAATTGCAATAACGGTGGGCGCGCTGCCGCCCGCCATGGCCGCCTCCAGCAGCGCTGCCGACGGAAGCGCGGTGGTGCTGCCGGAGGACGTGCCCTCGCCCTGGGCGATTGAAGAGGTCACCCAGGCCATCGTGCTCGGCATGGTCCCTTCCAACCTGCAAAGCCGCTGGCGGCATTCGGTCACCCGCATTGAGTTTGCCCAGATGGTGGTTCACTTCCTGGCGTTCCAGTACGGCTATGACGACGACGGCTCCTTCCTGGGGGTGTACTGCTCCAGCGCGCTGGACCGGGACGGGATGCCCTTCGGCAATTCCAGCAGTTGGTGGAACCAGTTCTGCGGTCAGCTGGAGACCTTCCGCGATCTGGCCAAGCCCGAGGACCGGGGCTACGGCAACGCGGCCTACGCCTTGGGGATCGTCAACGGCCGCGGCGCCGGCACCTTTGACCCCAACGGCCTGATTACCCGGCAGGAGGCCGCCGCGATGCTCATGCGCTGCTACCGGCGCTATGGCGGCGCTTATGACGCGGCGGACCCCTCCGCGGCCATGACCGACTGGAACAGCGTGGCCGACTGGGCGCAGGCGGACGTGGCCGCCGTGCTGGAGCTGGGCGTGATGAACGGCACGTCGGAGACCACGTTTGGAGCCCTGGGCACCTATACCCGGGAACAGGCGGTGGTCACGCTGCTGCGTCTGTACGCCAACGGCCCGGTAAGCCGCAGCAACCGGAATCTGCCCGCCATGTGACCCCTTTACGGATAATCGAACATGTGTTAGAATGGAGGAGAATTCGGTTCTCCTCCATTCTGCAGTAATAAGGGAGGCTTTTCCATGCCATACCGGCCCTTAGCGGACGAAATACGGCCCCAGACGTTGGACGAGGTGGTGGGACAGCGCCACATCCTGGGGAAAGACGGCCTGCTGCGCCGTATCATCGACAGCGGCAGTATTCCGAACCTGATCTTCTACGGCCCCTCCGGCACGGGGAAGACCACCGTGGCCAATATCATCGCCAAGCGTACCAACCGCCCCCTGCACCGGCTCAACGCGACCACCGCCTCCATCTCGGATATCAAGGACATCATCGGGGACATCGGCACCATGCTGGCCCCCGACGGGGTGCTGCTCTATCTGGACGAGATCCAGTATTTCAACAAGAAGCAGCAGCAGTCCCTGCTGGAATTCATGGAGAACGGGAAGATCACCCTCATCGCGTCCACCACGGAAAATCCCTATTTCTATGTCTATAACGCGGTGCTCTCCCGCGCCTCTGTGTTCGAATTCAAGCCCCTGGAATCCGCCGATGTGCTGCCCGCCGTGGAACGGGGCGTCCGGCTGATGGGGGCGCGGCTGGGGGCGGAGGCGCTCTGTGAGGACGGGGTGCAGCAGCACATCGCCTCCGCCTGCGGCGGGGACGTGCGCAAGGCCATGAACGCGGTGGAGCTGCTGCTGAACTCCGCCCGGCGGGAAGGGGACCGGCTTCTGGTGACCCTGGAGGACGCCCGCATGGCGGCCCAGCGCTCCGCCATGCGGTATGACCGGGCGGGAGACGACCATTATGATATCCTCTCCGCCCTGCAAAAGTCCATCCGCGGCTCTGACCCGGACGCGGCCTGCCATTATCTGGCCCGGCTGCTGGAGGCGGGAGACCTGATCTCCGCCTGCCGGCGGCTGATGGTCATCGCCTGTGAGGATGTGGGCCTGGCGTATCCCCAGATCATCCCCATCGTCAAGGCCTGTGTGGATGCGGCCAATCTGCTGGGCCTGCCCGAAGCCCGGATCCCGCTGGGAGACGCGGCGGTGCTCATGGCCACCGCGCCCAAATCCAATTCCGCCCACATCGCCCTGGACCATGCCATGGCCGACGTGCGCGCGGGCAAGACCGGGGACTACCCCCGGCACCTTCAGAACAGGCACGCCGACTCGGCGGGGCAGGAGCGGGAGCAGGGCTATCGGTACCCCCATGATTTTCCGGGCCACTGGGTCAGCCAGCAGTATCTGCCCGACGCGCTGGCGGGCAAACGGTACTACGAGTACGGAGATAATAAGACCGAGCAGGCCGCCCGGCGGTATTGGGAGGAGATCAAGGGCCGGGAAGGCGGCGGGACGTGAAGCGCACGCTGGGCTTTGGCTACTGCGGCTTGGCCTGCTGCCTGTGCAGCGAGCAGGAGGGGTGCCCCGGCTGCCGCAGCGGGGGCTGTCCGGACAAGGCGTGGTGCAAAAGCTTCCGGTGCGGCCTGGCGCGGGGGCATGCGGGCTGTTGGGAATGCCCGGAGTTTCCCTGCCCGGGCGAAATTCGGGAGAAAACGCGCGTGCGGGCCTTTGTGGAATTCCTCCGGCGGCATGGAGAGACGGCCCTGCTGGACTGCCTGGAGCGTAACGAACGGGCGGGGCTGGTCTACCACTATCCCGGTCGTCTGACCGGCGATTACGACGTGCCGGAGACCGTGGAGGAGATCCTGGAATTGATCGAACGGGGCGCCGGCAATCCGTAGGAGGTGCGCCGCATGCGTCCGGGTGCGGCGGCCGGATCCAAGAATACCCGTAGGGGCGGGGGCTTCCCCCGCTCCTACGGGTATCTGCATTTGGCGCGGCAGGCTGTGGGCGACCCTGTCCCTGCCTGCGCGCAGGGCCCGGATCGGGGCGGGCTCAGGGCGCAAACACTGTTTCCGCGCCTACTTTGCTGCACCCCTCGGGGGCGTACTTCCATTTGCGCAGCGGTCCGCTGGTGATGAAATACTCCAGCGGCTCGGGCTTCTCCAGCGGCGGCAGGGCGTCGATCGCCAGCAGCTTGATTTTCATCCGCTCGGGCAGGATGGCCTTCAGATAGACGGAAAAGCGGTCGCCCTCTTTCAGTCCGGGGCGCAGCTCGGCCAGACCGGACAGGTTGGGCGTCAGCTCGACGAAGGCGCCGTACTCCTTGATGCCCCGCACGATGCCGGGCACCGTCATCCCCGGCTGGAAGCGGGCCGCGTTTTCCGCCCAGGTGCCCAGCAGCTCCTTGTGGGTCAGATACACCCGCCCGGCCCGCCGGTCCAGGTCGAGCACGGCGGCGAAGATCGACTGCCCGGGCGAGAAGCGCTCCGCGGGGTGGGGGATGCGGGAGACGGAAATCGCTTCGATCCCGATCATGGAGGTCACGCCGCAGCCGATATCCACGAAGGCGCCGAAGGGCTCCAGGTGGGTGACTACGGCGGGAATCACCTGGCCGGGGGAGAGCTGGGCGAGCATGGCGTCCAGGGCCTTCTGCTGCGCCAGCCGCCGGGACAGCGTCAGGCGCACCGTACCGCCGGTCTCCTCCACGGCGGTGACCACGAAGCAGACCGGCTTGCCGACCCGGGAGAGGATGGCGATCTCACGGGTCGTGCCGTCGGTGATGCCCAGGGCGGCCTCGGCGCGGGGGATGCGGCCCTGATACGGGCCAACCGTCACCAGCAGGTTGTGCTCCGCGTCGCACAGGCGCACCATTCCTTCCAGGATCGTTTCCTCTTCCATGGCCCTGCGCAGGGCGGCGGGGGAGGCGCAGGCAGCCTGATGTTCCGGCAAAGAGAGCAAATGGCCCTCGGGCAAAAAGCGCATCGTCAAGATGACCAATCCTTTCCAGCGTCCATGGGCTTTTTTTCTTGATAGCCCACTATATGCGCAGCGCAGCCTTGAATTGACAGCGGGCGGGCTGGAATTTATAATGATAGAGATACAGGGAAGGGGGGAGCGGTCATGGACATCCATGTGGGCGACATGCTGGAATTGAAAAAGGCGCACCCCTGCGGCAGCCATACCTGGCAGGTGCTGCGGGTGGGGATGGACTTCCGCCTGCGCTGCCAGGGGTGCGGTCATGAGCTGATGATCCCGCGCAGCAAGGCGGAGAAGAGCATCAAAAAATGGATCCGTAATCCGGAAGGAGCACCGCAGGAATGAAGGAATTTTGGAGCAGCCGTATCCGGGGCCTGACCCCGTATACGCCGGGGGAACAGCCCCGGGAGCGGAAATTCATCAAGCTCAATACCAACGAAAACCCCTATCCCCCCTCGCCCATGGCCCTCTCCGCCATCCGGGCGGCGGCGGACGAGCCGCTGCGGCTCTATCCCGACCCGGATTGTACCCAGCTGCGGGAAGTCATGGCGGCCACCTGCGGCCTGAAGCCGTCCCAGGTCTTTGTGGGCAACGGCTCGGACGAGGTGCTGGCCCTCTGCTTTCAGGCCTTTTTTGACCCGGACCGGATCCTTCTCTTTCCCGACGTGACCTACAGCTTTTACCCGGTCTTTGCCGCGCTCTACGGCCTGCAATACCGGCAGGTGCCGTTGGACGAGGGCTTTGGGGTGCCTGTGGAGTCCTTTTTGGCCCCCAACGGCGGGGTAGTGCTTGCAAACCCCAACGCGCCCACGGGCCGGGCCCTCTCTCTGTATGCCATTCGGCGGATACTGGAGGGCAATCCCGGCGCGGTGGTCCTGGTGGACGAGGCTTATGTGGACTTTGGCGCGGAGTCGGCGGTGGAGCTCATCGACCGCTATCCGAACCTGGTCGTGGTGCAGACCCTGTCCAAGTCCCGCTCCCTGGCCGGGCTGCGGGTGGGGTTTGCTCTGGCCCAGGAGAACCTGATCGCCGCGCTCAATTGTGTGAAGAATTCCTTCAATTCCTATCCCCTGGACCGGCTTGCCCTGGCGGGGGCGGAAGGCGCCCTGCGGGATCCGGACTATTTCCGCACCACCACCGCTCAGATCATCGCCACCCGTGACCGTACCGCGGCCCGGCTCAAGACACTGGGCTTCGACGTGTGCGAGTCTGCGTCCAATTTCCTTTTCATCGCCCATCCGAAGGCGCCTGCCAAGGCGCTGCTGGATGGCCTGCGGGAGCGGGGCATTCTGGTGCGCTGGTGGGATCAGCCCCGCATCCGGAACCATCTCCGGGTGAGCGTGGGCACCCAGGCGGAGATGGACGCCCTGTACGACGCCCTGTCGGAGCTGGTGCGGTGAGGTACGAGGGCAGCATCTACCGCCCGCCCGGAGAACACGGAAGCTATCTGCTGCAGGTCACCGTGGGCTGCTCCCACAACGGCTGCACCTTCTGCGGCATGTATCGGGACAAGCGCTATCATGTGCGCCCTCTGCCGGAGATCTTTGCGGATATCGCCCTGGCCGGGGCTTATTACGGCGACGTGGAGCGGGTCTTCCTCTGCGATGGGGATGCGGTTGCCATGGACACGGCGGACCTGCTGGCGGTGCTGGAGCGCCTGTACGGCAGCTTTCCGGGGCTGAAGCGGGTCAACGCCTATGCAGGAGCGCGCAGTACCCTGGCGAAAACGGATGGGGAACTGGCCGCCCTGCGGGAGGCGGGGCTGGTGCGGCTCTACCTGGGGGTGGAGAGCGGCAGCGACGCGGTGCTCCGGGCGGTCAACAAAGGGGTGACGGCCCCGGAGATGCTGGCGGCCGGACAGCGCCTGGTCAAGGCGGGCTTCGACCTGTGGACCATGGTCCTCATCGGCCTGGCCGGACCGGGGGAGAAGAGCCGCTCCCATGCCCTGGATACGGCGGCGCTGATCAATGCCATGGGCCCACGGCATTTGTCCGCGCTGACCTATCTGCCAACGCCGGGAACGCCGCTGGCCCGTCAGGCGGAGCGGGGGGAATTCCAACTGCTGGATGCCCGGGAGGCACTGGAGGAGACCCGGCTGCTGCTGGAGAGCCTGCAGGTGTCTCCCCTCCATTTTACCAGCGACCACGCCTCCAATTACCTGCCGCTCAAGGGCGGCCTGCCGGAGGAGCGGGAACGGCTGCTGGCGCTCCTGGACGGGGCGCTGGCGGGCAGACAAGACGTCCGGCCGGAATTCTGGCGGGGATTGTGAGGAAAAGACGATGGAGGAGCATCTGCATATTCTCTGGACCAACGCCGATCCGGTGGTATTTGATAAAATGGTGCTGATGTACGCCGTCAACAGCCTGACCCACGGCTGGTGGGAGAAGGTCACCGTTATCCTTTGGGGGGAGAGCGCACGGCTGGCGGTCGAAGATCCGGCAGTGGCCGGGCGCATCCGCCTGGCCCGGGCGCAGGGCGTGGCATTCTCTGCCTGCGTTTCCTGCGCCCGCGAGCTCGGGGTGGAGGAGCAGCTACGGGAGATGGGATTGGAGGTCATCCCCTGGGGCGAACCGCTGACCCGCCTCATCCGGTCCCGTGCCCCGCTGCTTACCGTGTAAAGGGAAATCACATTCGCCCAATACCGCGGCAGCAATATGGAAATTCATAAGGAAAAGCAGAAGGTGACAAGCTAAAAGGCTTGTCACCTTCTTTTTGCAGCGCGGCCCGAATCTGACCTTTTTTGAGAGCGGCTTGCCGTATAATGATCTCTGCTGGACGAGACCGCTGCCGCCGTCGCTGGCAAAGATACCGGCGCATGCCGCGTGAGCGGAAGCGAGAGGCAAGGCGCGGGAGCATCGCTCCGCAGGCATACAAAGGAGCGTCGGCCAGACAGGACGAACAGGGGGACGCGCAGAATGACGGTGGTGTATATCGACGCGCTGTTCCTGCTCAACTTTGTCGTGGATTATCTGCTGCTGCTGTGCGCGGGGCGTTTGGCGGGCGAGGTGCTCCACCGGGGGCGGCTGGCATTGGGCGCGGCGCTGGCAGGCGCGTACGCCGCCGCCGTCTTCCTGCCGGGGATGGGCTTTCTGCTCCATCCCCTGTGCAAATTGGCCGCGGCGGTCCTGGCCCTGCTGATCGGTTATGGGGGAAGCCGCCGTCTGCTGCGGGTAACGCTGGTCTTCTTCGCGGTATCCGCAGCCTTTGCCGGCGGGATCCTGGCCCTGGAGCTGTTGGGCGGGAGGGGGCTCACGCTGGAAAACGGCGTATTCTCCTCCGCCATGGACCTGCGCCTCATCCTGCTCTCGGCGGCGGGGTGCTACGTGGTCATCACCCTGCTCTTCCAACGCTCCGCCCGCCACACCGCCGCACGGCAGGAGCTGGTGCCTGCGGTGCTTACCCTGGACGGGCGGCGGGTGGCATTGACGGCCCTGGTGGATACCGGAAACACCCTGACGGACCCGGCTACGGGCCGCCCAGTGATGGTGGCGGAGGGGGAGAAGGTGGCGGGATTGTTTCCCTCCGGGCAGGCGCCGGACGAAGCGGACCTGCGCGACCCGGTGGCGGCGCTGGAACGCTTGTCCCAGGCGGGCTTTCTGGGGCGGTGCCGCCTGCTGCCCTATCAGGCGGTGGGGGTGGAGTGCGGCATGCTGCTCTCTCTGCGGCTGGACGGGGCCAGGGTGGGCCGGGAGGATTACGGAACACTGCTGGTGGCGCTTTCGCCCAACCGCCTGTCCGACGGCGGGGGCTATAGCGCCCTGATCGGTACATAGATCCTGCCGGGACCACGGGAAACGCCCGGCGGGGGGGCCTTCTGCGTCAAACGCGGCGCCGGTGTTCCGCGCCGCCGGGCAGGTCCCCATGGCCTGAACGAGGCGGAAGAAAAAGAATGATTTGGGAGGCTGGATATGAGCGCCTGGCTTTTGCGCTGTTACGTCCGTGTGCAGCAGGCCCTGGCACGGCTGGGGCTGAAGCTGCCGGGAAAGATCATGTACATCGGGGGGAGCGACACCCTTCCGCCGCCCCTGTCCAGAGACGAGGAGTCGGACCTGATCGCACGGCTGGAAGAAGGGGACGAGGCGGTCAAGTCCCAGCTCATCGAGCGCAACCTGCGCCTGGTGGTCTATATCGCCCGGCGGTTCGAAAACACCGGCGTGGGCATCGAGGATCTGATCTCCATCGGCACCATCGGTCTGATCAAGGCAGTGAATACCTATCAGCCTGCCAAGAACATCAAGCTGGCTACCTATGCCTCACGGTGCATCGAAAATGAGATTCTGATGCATCTGCGCAAGATCGTGAACCTGAAGAGCGAGGTCTCCTTTGACGAGCCGCTGAACACCGACTGGGACGGCAACGAGCTGCTGCTGTCCGATATCCTGGGGACGGAAAACGACCTGGTGATGAAGCCGATCGAGGATGACGTGGACCGTAAGCTCCTCTTCGACGCAATGGAGAAGCTGGAAGCACGGGAGAAGCAGATCATCACCATGCGCTTTGGGCTGGACGGCCGGCCGGAGCGGACCCAGAAGGAGGTGGCCGATTCCCTTGGGATCTCGCAATCTTATATCTCGCGCCTGGAAAAGCGCATCATCAACCGTCTCAAGCGAGAGATTTTAAAAATGCTGTGATCCCGGTGCAGGCAAAGCCGGGCGGCGCTGCCGCCCGGCTTTGCTTGTCGAAAAAGGCCTTTGGCCTTTTTCGACAGAGGAATACATGACGGACAGGGCTCGATTCTGGCAGAAAAGTCGCCCTGTCCGTCATGAGAGGTGTCATTTCCGACGCACGTGTCGCCGGAAATGACGGAGCTTCCTTTCCTTCCGTCGTCTGCGGACGACTCAACTCTGCGGGGCTCTTCTCCAGGAGGGGGTTTCGACAGCCTGGCAGGCGGAGGCGTGGAAGCGGAAACCTGCTTCCACGCCTCCGCCTGCGCGCTCCCCCAAACCCTCCAGGGGTTCCGCGCTGCCCGGGTACCATGGCGCACCTGCGGGGCGCAGGCAGACGGCGAGGTAACGTTCAAATCGTTTACGGGACGAGCCCGTCGCTTCCTTTGCGTTGACCGCCCATCTGCGTGATCGGTCACGTACTGCAATGCCGGGTCAGAAGCTGGGCCAGAGTTCGATTGTGCCGCCCGCCTGGACGACGTGGTTATTTCCGGATTCCCAGGTCGTGTCGTTCAGGAGGACCTTGAACGACAGGTTGCCGGAGACGGGGCGCTCCAGGATGAACTGCCACGTAGCGGCGTCGACGTTTTCGCACCTCTGCCCGAAGTCCCAATGGAGCGGCAGGGTGTCGCCGCGGAGCGAAAGGGTGTTGCCGAATCCGGTGTCGTAATGGATGATGACCCTGGTCTGGGTATAGACGGGCTGATGGTATTCGGCCGGGCAGCCGCTGGTCAGCATCATTGCGCGGTTCGGAGGCAGCGTAACCGTGATGCTCCGGCTGTTCGGAACGTCCCCCTCCTGGACTTGAATGACCGAGTCGGTATTTAAAAGGTCGGTGAGCTGGGCACCGGTCGTGAAGCTGGCGCCCCCCGGGTTGAGTGTGATGGTTCTGGTCTGCTCGGAAGCGGAATTGTTGAAGAGACAGATCAATTCATTGCCGTTTTTCTCGTTTCGGCGGCTGAACGCATACACGGGGTCGCCATGAGAGTAATAGAGCTCACGCTGTACGCCTTGCGTAAAAAGGTCGCTGTATTCCCTGCGCAGCCGGTTGAGCCGCCGGAGATACTGAAAGGTGGTCGTATTCTCGCTGAAGCTGCTCATCATCTCACGGTTGTAGTAATTGATGGTGTCCTCCGTATATTTGAAGTCGCCCGCCATATTTTGTTCCGTGCCATAGTACACGACCGGGATACCGCGCACGGCATACTGGAAAGCCAGCGCCAGACGCAGCTTGGCCCAGTTGTCGCCCGCATTCGCAAGGAAACGGGAACGATCATGGTTATCCAGGAAGGTGAAGAGCCGGTTCGTGTCGTTGTACTTATCATCCTGGTCCAGCACCCACTTGACGCCGCCCCACGCTTCGCCCTTGCAAAACACCTTGTTCATCTGGAAGTAGAGCGGAAAGTCGAGCATGCCCCACATATAATTCTGGAATGCGGCATTGGCATCTACCGAGCCGGTAAACGCTTCCCCAAAGCTGGGCTTGCCGGTGTGCTGCTCATAGAGGGCGAGGTACTGCGGCGGAATCTCGATGACCGCATCGACCCGGGAGCCGGCAAAGCCATAGCTGAACCAGCCGCTGTCCGTGTCCGGATTCCAGTAGGCATCCATGAGCGCCTGCCAGCAGTCTGGATTTTCCTGCGCCAGATCGTCCAGGCCGCCAAGACTGTAATTTTGGGCCTCATTGGGGTCGTCAAAATTTACGATGTTGGGGGTGTTGTGATACCAGGCGGGATTGTCGAAGGGGGCCGCCGGTTTGTAATCAGCGGGGGAGTAAGTGGTGGAAGGGTACTCCAGGTAATCCGCGGTATGGTTGAGCTGGGCATCGATGATAATCTTTAGACCGAGATTATCTGCGGCTGCAATAAGCGCCTTGAGTTCCGCTTCCGTACCGAAATGCGAATTGGGGCGGTTGAAGTCTTTGGTATAGTAACCATGATATCCGGCCTCGTCGCCGGAGCGGCTGTACTTTTCGTTCTCCTGGGGGGCGGAGATCCAGATTGCGGTAAAGCCCAGGTCCTTGATGTACTGTAATTTCTGCGTCAGGCCGGCCCAGTCGCCGCCCTGGTAGTAGTGCAGGTCCCCGGGACGGTACTCTTCTCCAAGCGTACCGTTGTTGTTGGGATTCCCGTCAAAGAAACGGTCGGTCAAAAGCATATAAACGGTATCGTCCTCGCTTAGGCTGCTGGCAGAATAGCCCACGGATGCGTCACCACCTGAGTCAGAACTTGCTGCGGCTGGGGAAGGCTGGAATAGGGCAAGGCGAGCTGCAAGGGCAAGCGTTACCGTGATCCCGTTTCTCCGCGTCCGCTTCCTTGCCGGCACCGGTCTCGGCTCGCCGGAAGGCGTGTTGTCCCTTGCCCTGTGAGGGTGCTCCAAACAGATACATCGCCCACGCGCGATCCGCGCCCGTCATCCCTTGACGGCGCCGGCGGCGATTCCATTGATAATATGCTTCTGCATGAGCAGAAAGAAGAGCACGACCGGGATCGTGGAGACAACAAACCCAGCCATGATAAGATTCCATTGCTGGTTGTACTGACCGTAAAAATACATCTGGCTGAGCGGAATCGTGACGGGCTTTGCAAGGATCAGGTAGGGGAGCAGAAAGTCGTTCCAAATCCAAAGAGCGTTCAAAACGGCGACAGTGGCCAGGATGGGCTTAAGCATGGGCAGGACGACGGAAAAGAACAGACGGACGGTGCCGCAGCCGTCTATCATGGCGGCCTCCTCCAATTCCTTCGGCACGCCGTCCACGAAGCCCTTTATTAAAAAGATGGGGATCGGGCACTGAAGCCCGCAGTAAATCAGGATGAGCCCGTAAATGTGACCGGTAAGGTGCATGCCCTTGGCGGTGGTCAGCAGCGAGATCATGATCGTGTGGAACGGAACAAACATGGACGAGAGGAAGAGCAGCGTCAGGACATCGGCCCAGACGGAGTTCCAGCGGGCCAGCGCGTACCCGGCCAGCGTGCTTACGATCAGGTTCAGGACGATTCCGCCGCCGGTAACCAGGCAGGAATTGAGAAACGCGGTCGGGAAATTGGACGCCTCCAGTACCGTTCGGTAGTTTTCAAGGGTCGGCGCCTGAGGCAGCGTGAGGGCCGAGGCAATGATTTCGCCCTTGTCCTTGAAGGAATTGAGCACGGCGATTAGAACGGGGAAGAAGAACACCAGCGCGATTAAGGCGGTCACGACGGTGATCCCAACGCCGCGCCGCTGGCGGCGCAGGCTCCGCCGGCGCGTATGGAGCGTAGCCACGCGGTTCATGTATCCTTGGCCCCCTTTCGATTCTGGAAGATAGAAAGGACCGCTGTGATGGCGCAGATGATAAGAAATAGGATGACCGATTGGGCGGTCGCATAACCGGTCCGGTTGGCCCGAAATCCGGTGTTGTAGATCTGAAGCGCAATCGTGGTGGTCGCGCCGGCAGGACCGCCGGAGGTCATCGCCATCGGGATATCGAAGGTTTTCAAGCAGGCGGTCACCAGAAGGATCGTATTCATGAAAATAACGGGGGCCAGCAGAGGCAGCTTGATCTTGCGGACAATGTTCCAGGAACTGGCGCCGTCGATCTGTGCGGCTTCGATCAACTCGTGCGGGACGCTTTGCAGCCCGGCGATGTAGATGAGCATATAGTAGCCGGCACACTGCCATACCGCGGTGATCCCCATGGAGATAAGAGCCATATGTTCATTCCCCAGCCAACTGATTTGAAGCGCCTCCGGGATCTGCAGCAGTTCCGCGAAGGACTGGTACACGCCGCCGTAGAGGAAGACCCAGACAAAACTTACGATAATGAGGCTCATTAGGTTGGGAAGAAAGAAAATGGCCCGAAACAGCTTTTTAAAATGGACGTTGCCGTCCAAGAGAAAGGCGAGGCCCAGGGCGGCCAGATTGGCAAGGACCGTAACAAAGAGCGTGTATTTCAGGGTGATCCAAAGCGCGTTCTTAAAATTCGGATTGGAGAGGGCCTCCTGATAATTCTTAAGCCCGATCAAATGCACATCAGGGTTATAGCCATAGGCGTCGGTAAAGGAGAGCCAGAGGCTTTTCAAAAACGGAAAAATAAAAAAGGATACGAAAAAGAGCATCGCAGGAAGGATGAATGCGAAATAAGTAAGGCTGCGCCTGCGTTTTGTACGCTGCATGACCAACGCTCCTTCAAGAAGGCCGGGGCATGGAGGACGCCCTGTATCGCGTCTCCACGCCCCGGCCCATATCAGCTATTGATCCATAGGGTCAGGACTGGCTGGCCGCTTTTGCGGTGTCCCAGGCGGAATCCAAGCTGTTCAGAATATCCGGCAGAGAGGCCTTGTCCAGCAGGTAGTTCGGAAGAGCGGCCTCGAACTCCGGCTGGAAGGCGGTCGGCCAGCCGCGGTCGGCCTGTGTGCTCACCATGCCCGCGTCAATGTAGGCGTTGACATCGGCCGCCAGGGGATCAAAGTCCACCGATACGCCCTTCACCGCGGAAAACAGCTTTGCAGTGCTGCACCAGAGCTCCGCGCTGTCAGGCCGGGTCAGGAATTCCAGGAATCGTTTGCACGCTTCGGGATGCGGGGTGGAGGCAGAGATGGAGAGGCCGAAGTCGGGGAACTGGAACAGCTTGGTGTCATCCGGATTTTCGGAGACCGGCATTGCCATCATGCCCAGGTTTACATCGGGGTTGACGCTCTTGATCGGCTCCAAAGCCCAGAGCCCCTGCACCATCATTGCCGCTTCGCCCCGGGCCACCATGGCGCAGGCGCCGTTGTAATCGGTGTCGAAGGCGGTCTTGGTGTTGCCGTTCTCATAGACCTTTTTCAGCAGTTCAAAGGAGGTGGTCCAGGCAGGCGTATCCGCAAAGGCTGCCTGGCCGGAACTCTTTTTCGCGTTCCAATCGGCATCGATCGCGTAGACCGCAGGCGAAGCCGCGACCAGAGCGATGGGCTTGATGGTCCAGGCGTCTTTAAACCCGAGGGCAAACGGGGTGACGCCGTTGTCCCTCAGGGTCTCGAGCAGGGCGTCAAACTCGGAGAGGGTTTTGGGAGGCGTAAGGTCATACGCTGCAAAGATATCCTTGTTATAGAAGATGCCCTCGCAGCTGCCGTCCACCGGCATGGCCCAGGTGTGTCCGTCCGCGTCTGTAAAGGAGGCGTCGCGCAGCGCCTCGCCCGTAATGTTGTCCAGGAATGGCTCTCCCGCCAGGTCCATGATGTAGCCGCCCTGGGCGATATCCATGGTGTCGAGGGCGCCCTGGAAAATATCAGGCACCTCATCTGTGGCGATGCGCGCCTTCAAGATGGCGGAGGGGTCGTTCGTGACGATTTCCTGTTCCACCGTGATGTAGGGATACGCGTCGTGGAAGGCGTCTATGATCTTTGCGAAGGTCTCTTGGGCCTCCTGCTTTTGATGGAAAAGGTGGATGGTCACCGGCTCCTGAGCGGGGGTGTTGGAGGCGGCCTGGGCGGGGTCGGAAGAAGACGTGGAGGGGGGCGCGGTTTCACTGGCGCCCTGCTTTGCGGAACACCCGGCAAACAGGGTCAGCACCATTGCCAAACACAGGAGCAAAGACAGGTTTCGTTTCATCTATGGGGACCTCCTTCTGATATGATTGAGTGATGCGCGGCAGCCGCTCCGTCAGTTATGATTATAGCAGACAATCGCCCGGAAGCATTGAAACGATTTAGCGTGCGATTGAAATCATTTAGCATCTTGGATGATGTGCCCGAAAAACGCTTTGTTTTATAACGCAGATTTGCTATAATCACAAGGAACACGGGAACGATCGGATGGGTGGTGGAGCACGATGCCGAATGCAAAAAAGCTGCGGTATAAACTGATCGCAGTAGTCACAGTACTGATGACCGCCACACTGGTTGCCGTCGCCGCCATTACGCACAGCCAGTCGCTTGCGGTGATCCGGGAGCAGTCGCTGACGCTGAACAGCCGTCTGGTGGAGGCCGGGGTGGAAAAGCTGGGCACGTCCTATTCTCAGCTCAACAACCTGTTTCAATCCATCTACCTCAATGAGAACTTTGAAGCGTTCCTGCGCACCCGCGGACGGCGGGAAGGACACAGCACCTTTCAGGACGCCGCGCTTATGAAGACGGTCTTTCTCTCGACGCTGAGCAGCCGTTCCGATTTATACAGCATCATCTTCGTTGACTGGAACGGACGGCTGTTTTATGCCACCCGCGATGAAGCGGGATTTTATGAAAGCTATCTGGCGTGCGGCCTTCCAGAGACATACCTGGCCCAGCTGGAGGGGGTTGACGGCTGGGAGCATGGCCTTCGCATGCTCCCGACGCAGCTGCACATTCCCCTGCGCAGCAACAGGTCCCAGCCCCCCTATGTCTATACCGCCGCACGGAAGATCGTCAATACGGAAAAACGGTTTGAACCGGTCGGCGTCATGTTTATTACCGTGGACTTGAGCGATCTGGAGCGGCTGACGAATCTGATCCGTCCGGACGAGCAGGCGATCACATACATCGCAGGCGCCGGGGGCAGGGTGATCTTTGACTCGTCAGGGAAGCGGACCGGGGGAGTGCTGCCGGACCGGCTCGCCGGACGTCTGGGCGGGGAAACGAAGCAGGACGTAGTCCTGGAGGACGGCCGGACCTATGTGATGGTCTCTGCGAAGGCGGCCGATCTGGATTGGTATGTCATGACCCTGATACCGGAGGCGGCCTATACGGCCGATGCGCTTTCCGTATCGACGAGCATCGTGGTCACGGCGCTCCTTGCGCTGCTGATTGCGATTCTGATCACGACGGTCTCCTCTCGGGCGATCAGCAGGCCAGTGGAAGAATTGGCGGCGGTTATGGGCCGCTCGGGGCTCCAAAACCTGAGCCAGCGCGTCGAGGTGCACGGCGCGGATGAAATTGCCCAGCTCGGAGAAAGCTTCAACCACCTCATGGACAAGCTGGAGACCTCCATCCATAACGAATATGTGATGAATATCCGTCAAAAGGAGGCGACCATACGGGCGCTGCAGGCACAGATGAATCCGCATTTCCTCTACAACGTGCTCCAGTCCATGGGGAGCATTGCGCTGCTGAACCACGCGCCGGAAATCAATACGATGGCAATGGCGCTGGGAAGTATCCTGCGGTACAGCATCCAGGGGGAGGATTCCCTTGCAACGGTGCGGGAGGAGATCGAGCACGTCAGAAACTACCTGTCCATCCAAAAGATCCGTTATGGAGACCGCCTCCATGCTCTCATCGACGTCCCGGAATATGTCATGGATTATCTCCTGCCCCGGGTTTCTCTTCAGCCTATGGTGGAAAACGCGATTATCCACGGGTTTGAACAGCGTCAGGAGCCGGGCAATATTTCCATCCGGGGTTGGATGGAGGAGGACAGGCTGATGTTCGAGGTTGCCGACGACGGACAGGGAATACCGCCGGAGCGTCTGGCTGAGATCAAAGCGGATCTTGCGGATTGCAGCGGCGCAGGGGGCGGAAAAGAAGGCGGCATCGGCATCAGCAACCTGAATGCCCGGCTGAAGCTGCTCTATGACAAGCAGGGCGCTCTGGAACTGGAAAGTGATCTTGGGATCGGCACGGTCATTCGGATCGAGGTCACTGCCGTGAGAAGGTGAAACGATGTACCAGGTGTTGATTGTAGAAGATGAGGATTGGATCAGGCGGGGGATCGTTCAAAGCATTCGCTGGCGGGAGCTCGGCATGGAATTGGCAGGAGAAGCGGAAAACGGTGCGCGCGCCCTGCAGATCCTGGAGCGCCGGCCCGTTGATATCGTGCTGACCGATATGAAGATGCCGGTCTGTGATGGCCGGGGGCTGCTCCGGGAGATGAAGGATCGGAAGCTGGACTGCGAAGTCATCGTACTCAGTGAGTATACCGACTTCGCATATACCCGTCAGGCGATCCACGCCCGCGTAGCCGAGTATCTGCTCAAGCCCATTGATCCGCGCCAGCTCAACGAGGTGCTGTGCTCCGCCGCCAAACGGCTGACGGAAAAAAGCCTGTCCCGGAAAAGGGACGCCGATCCATATGACGCGGTATTCCGGACGACCATCGCCCGTACGTCGCAGGAACAGCTTGAGACAGTGTGCCTGCGCCACCAAGGTGCCTTCCGGAATCGATGCGTCGTGATTTCGTGCATACAGCCCGAGATCAGCCAGAGCGGTACGGCAGGCTATCAGGAATCGCTGGAACGCCTGGCGGCGGAAGCGCCCTATCCAACAAAGGTATACCCGTATCACGATGATCGGAATATCATTTGCCTTTTTTCCCTGGCTGCCTGCCCATACAACGCGGGAGCGAAGCTCGCCTATAACAACTGGCTGCGTCTTTTTTTTCAAAATTATAAAACGATGTGGGGCGGCGATCTCCGCATCGGGACCGGCAGAGAGGTGAACGAAATCGCCCGCCTGCGAAGCGGACTGGACGCGGCCCTGGCCGCGCTCCGGTTCCTCCACCGCGGGCGGGGAGCAATCATATGCTGCGATAGTGCGCAGGCCCATAAGAATGCGCCCGAGGAGCCCGTCATCAGCGAGCAGCAGATCACAGAACTGCTCGCGCGCTGTAAGAAAGAAGAAGCGTCAAAGCTGAGGCAGGCCATCATTGGAACGCTGAGTCGATCCGAGTACGTTTACCTCCCCGCAATGCGGCAAGTGCTGATCGACTTTACGCTTACCCTTGAAAAATGCAGCAGCAGGGCCGGCTATGCAGTGAACATTACCACTGCGATCGGTGAAAACTACATTGACCGGATCAACCGTATTGAGTGGATGGCGGACGCCGATGCTTTTTTGAGTCAGGTCTTCGACCAGGTGTTCCGGAATATCGCGGCCAAACGGGCCTTAACGACTGCAGATGTGGTGGAGGAGGTCATCCGGCGCATCGAGACGAACTACATGGATGAGATCAACCTGATGCAGATTTCCCAACAGTATCATATCAACTACGTCCATCTGAGCAGGCAGTTTAAAGAGCGCACCGGCGAGACATTCATTGATTTCCTCCTGCGGGTCAGGATGAGCAGGGCCAGGGAGCTCATCGAGAACAACGGATTGAGCGAAAAAGAGACCGCGGCCGTGGTGGGATATTCAAACCCCTATTACTTTGCGGCGAGCTATCGAAAATATTTCCATGCGGGGACACAAAAGGAGGATGCTGCGGATGGAAGAGCATGAGTGGTGGAAGGACGCCGTCGTCTACCAGATATATCCCAGGAGTTTTCAGGACTCGAACGGGGACGGCGTCGGCGACCTGCGGGGGATCCTGCGGCGGCTGGACTACATTGCGGAGCTTGGCGCCAATGTTATTTGGTTATGCCCCATATACGCCTCGCCCAACGAGGATAACGGGTATGATATCAGCGATTATCAAAAGATACAGCCCGATTTCGGTACGATGGAAGACTTTGAGTGCCTGCTGCGGGAAGCGCACAAGCGCGGGATCCGGATCATACTGGACCTTGTCGTCAACCACACGTCGGATGAGCACCGGTGGTTTGCGCACAGCCGCGCCGACCGCGGCAATCCCCGCCGTGACTACTACATCTGGCGGGAGGGACGCAGCGGCGGCCCGCCGAACAATTGGAATTCCTGGTTTGGCGGGTCCGCCTGGCAGTATGACGCTCCCAGCGGGATGTACTATCTGCACATCTTTTCCCCGAAACAGCCGGATCTGAACTGGGACAACCCGGCCGTGCGGGAGAGCGTCTTTCAAATGATGACCTGGTGGCTGGATAAGGGGGTGGACGGTTTTCGCATGGACGTGATCAGCCTGATCTCCAAACCCGAGACGCTGCCGGACGGGCCGGGCGGCGACCTGTCTCCGTTTTGTATCAATGGACCCCATGTCCATGCGTACCTGCGTGAGATGAACGAGCGCGTCCTCTCCCGCTTCGATATCATGACGGTGGGCGAATGCCCGGGCGTTACGGTGGAGGAGGCAAAAAAATATGCCGGCTTCAACCGGGGCGAGCTGAATATGGTGTTTCAGTTTGAGCATACCAGTACGACGGACGGGCCTTATGGAAAGTGGAGCGACCGGCGCGTCTGGCTGCCGGATCTCAAAAAAATCTTTTTCCATTGGCAGAACGGCCTGAAGGGCACGGCATGGAACTGCCTCTTTTGGGGCAACCATGACCAGCCCCGGGCAGTCTCCAAATTTGGTGACGAGCGGGAGGAATACCGCGCCCGGTCGGCAAAGATGCTGGCCACTTGCCTTTATCTCATGCAGGGCACGGTATTCCTCTATCAGGGAGAAGAGCTGGGCATGACCAACGCGGCGTTTGATTCCCTTGGAGATTACCGGGATATCGAAACGAGGAACGCCTATCGCGACCTGGTAGGCGGCGGATGTGTCACCCATGATGAAATGATGCGGTATATCCACCGGGTGAGCCGGGACAACGCGCGCACGCCGATGCAATGGGACGCATCTCCCAATGCAGGCTTTACCACAGGCACGCCCTGGATTGGAGTAAATCCAAACTATAAAGAGATCAACGCCCAACAGGAGCAAAGCGACGACCGCTCCGTGCTTTCTTACTATAAGCGGCTTCTGCGGTTCAGACGGGAGAACGCGATCGTCCGGGACGGAGACTTTATGCCGTTCTGGCCGGAGCACGATAAGATTTTGGGGTATACCCGCTCGCTCAACGGGGATACGCTCTACGTCCTCTGCAATTTCACCGATGAGCGGATGCCGCTGCTTGAGATCGATACCCATGGCAGATATCTGGAAACGGTGTTCTGCAATTATGAGGAACCGGGCCCGTGGGCACTGCGGCCGTTTGAGGCAAGGGTGTACCTGGTCAGAGCCTGATTTCCCATCGTCCTGGGCTGCGTCGGGCGTCCCAGGGCCTGGATCCCTGGCGCAGCCCAAGTCAAAACCTCCGGCAAAGCCGGAGGCTTGAGTAAGCCCTAGAAGGGCATGATACGGACGAAGCCCCTTAAGGGGCCCCGAAAGGTTTGCCGACCGCATTTCTTTCACGGGCTGCCCCTTAAGGGG
>NZ_JANGBE010000048.1:0-21357 GCF_024462255.1 Flavonifractor sp. DFI.6.63
GGGGCAACAAAAAGTACATGAATATGAAGCACCTGGAGGCTGCCGTTGAGGACGCCTCCATTGCTGGCTGACTTCATTCATTCCAGAGCCTGCAAACCAATTTGCGCAAAATCCTTGACACTACCCGAACCGTAGGGCCAGGTGCATGGATTGCGTAAAGCGGCAACCAAAGGCGGATACGGGATTTTCGTGAAAAAATGGGAGGCCGCACTTGCAAGTGCGGCCTCCCATTCATAACAAACAAACTGTTTTCCTTAAGCAGCATACAGGGGATTCCAGTCCCAAAACTTCAGCATTTGGGCTCTTGCGCAGCTTCAGCTCCAATCCCGCCGCCTGGGCGGCGGCGAGGCGCTGTGCCGCCAGGGCGGCACGGTCCCGGACGCAGGAAACGTCGGCACACTCCGCATCCAGGGCGGCCAATGTCTGCCGCAGCTCCGGAGGCGGAAGCAGATAGACCGCCGTGGTGAACAGCTGCTTGCGCCGCCCGTCATTATAGTGGGCCAGCAGGGTTTCCGACAGGGAAGATTTTTCGTCCAGCTCCGCCCGAAAGGCCGCCGCGCCCATAGACGCAAAGCGTTCCAGGTCCCGCACCATATTCCGGTGAGGGAGGAACGAGTCATACTCCATGGCCTGTGCGAAGCGGGGACAGGGGTATTGGGCGCACTGGCTGCAAAATTCCGCCGCCCCGCGCTCCCGGCTGCACCGGATGAAGGCGCAGCTCTGGTGCCCCTCTCCTCCGCCGCAGCCGGGACAGTGCCCGCCCCGGTGCATGGGACACAAGCCGCAGCAAAGGCCGCACAGGGAAAAGGCGGGGTCCGCTCTCCGGTAGCCCTTCATACGGTCTGCGCACCCGCGGGGATGGGACCAAAGTGTCCGAAAGGCAGCAGGATGAGCAGGGCGCGGCCCAGCACATACCGCTCGTCCACCACGCCCAGGGCCACATAACGGCTGTCTGAGGAGTGGTTGCGGTTGTCGCCCATGACGAAAATGGATCCCTCCGGCACGGTGAGCGAGGTGAGGTTTTCATAATAGGGCTCGATCATGGCCTCGTTGATATAAGGCTCATCCAGAACCTCGCCGTCCACAGCGACGGTACCTGCGCCGTAATCGATCTCCACCGTCTGTCCGCCCACAGCGATGACCCGCTTGACGATGGGATCGGTCACCGTGTCGAACGCCTTGGTGAGCACCACCACGTCCCCCTGCCGGGGCTCGTAACCGATGCTTTGCAGCAGCAGCATGTCCTTGTGGTGCAGGGTGGGGTACATGGAATTTCCGTCCACGCCGATGATGCGCCCCACCAGGGTGAACACCAGGATCAGCGCCACCAGGACCATGACCAGGGCCTGGAGCCAGAAATACAGGTCCAGCTTGAGGGAGTCGCCGCTGGAAAGCTTCTCTTCCGGCTGCTGGGGGGTGTCTTTTTTTGCCAAGGGTATCAGCTCCATCGCGTTTAAATCAGTTGAAGGGTATTATATCCCATGCCGTTCAGGAATGCAAGCGGATGCAGGCGGCGTCCGCCCGTCCGGCCAGATACGCCCGCTCCCGCCCGTGGCAGGTGAACAGGAGGATCTGGCGCTCCCGCCCCAGCTGGGTCAGGTAATCCAGCGCCAGCCCCATGCGGGAATCGTCGAAATTGGCCAGCGCGTCGTCCAGCACCAGGGGGACGGGGTCGTCGTCCGGCAGCACCTGCCGGCACACCGCAAGGCGCACCGCCAGGTAGAGCTGATCCGCCGTGCCCTGGGACAGGGTCAGCGCCCGGCGGGGCGTCAGGCCGCCGGCCTGCGCCGCCAGCGCCTCAAACTGACGGGTGAGGGAGACCTGGCCGTATTTGCCGCCGGTAAGACGGGAGAGGATCTCCCCCGCCGCCCGGTTCAGCTCCGGTGAGAAGCGGGCCTGAAGCTCGCCGTTGGCCTGGGCCAGGCCGTCCAGAGCCAGGGTAAGCGCTTCCTGCTCCCCGCGGCGGCGCTCCAGCTCCTCCAGGATCTCCTCCCGGCGCAGGCGGAAGCGGTCCGGATCCCCCAGGGTGTTCAGCTCCCCCTGGGCCAGGGCCTGGGCGTTGCGCAGACGGGCGGCCTCTCCCTCTGCGGCCGCCCGGCGGGCGGCCGTCTCCGCCGGGTCAAAGCGGGGCTCCACCCCTTCCGGCGCTTCCGCCTCGCCCGGCTGGGGGCGGGGAAGACTGTCGGCCAGCTGCGCCGCCCCCTCCAGCTGGACCCGCGCGTGGGAGAGGCGCTCCTCCAGGCTCAGCGCCCGGGAGATGGCCGCCGAAATCCCGAAGAGATCGCGAACGCCGGGGGCAAAGGTGTGGACCAGCGACAGCAGGGCGGCTTTCAGCGTTTCCTGCTGGCCGGTCAGTTCCGCCAGGGCGGACTCCACCGCCTCCCGCTGCTGCTGCGTCTGTGCCGCCACTACGCAGGACTCCCGGTAGGCGTTGGCCCGGCTCAGGATGTCCTCGGGGGTCTGCGCGCCATAGCGGTCCAGCCGTTCCATCCGGCGCCCGGCGGCGCGCCGCGCCCCCAGGCGGGCGGTGACCAGCAGGGCGATGCCGGACGCGGCCAGGGCGGCAGCCGCCCCGGCCGAGACCAGAATCGACGCTACGCTTCCGCCCAGCGGGGCGGGCAGAACACCGCACACCGCGCTCAGAAGGCCCGCCAGACCCACGGCCAGAAGGGCTGCGCCTGCGGCATATCGCCCGCCGTACCGGGGCGTGTGTCCCGCCGCCTGGGCGTCGGCGTTGGCCTGCCGCCACGCCTCGTCGGGGGTCTGTCCGGGAAAGAGGGGGTCACGGGCGGCGGCGAGCGCCTGCTCCGCCCTCTGCCGGGCCTCCTCCGCCTGGCGCTGGGCCAGCTTTTGGTTGGCGGAGACGGTATTGAGATAGTTCAGATCCTCCTGTGCCTTGCGCAGCGTTTCCACGTCCGGGGGCGTGCCATGACGGCTGCGCTGGGCCTCCAGATCGTCCACCAGGGCCTGCGCTTGGGCGCGGGCGGCGCAGGCCGCCTCGTACCGCTGGCGGCGTTGGGCCTGCTGCCGGCCCCGGTGGACGGCCAGTTCCCGATCCAGCCGGGCGATCTCCGCCTCCAGCCGTTCCAGCTCCCGCCGGGCCTCCTCGGCCAGACGGTGGGCTTTGGCCTGCCGGGCCAGCGTGTCGTCCAGCACGGCCAGTTCCTCTTCCAGCCTGGGGATCAGACCGGTCCTGTTGTGCTGGCGGCGGTTGCGCCAGTCCTTGAGCCTCCGCTCCACTTGGGAATAGGACACGTCCTCCTCCCCGCTGGAGGCCAGGGCGGCGATGCGCCCCTCCAGGGCGGGCGCGCCGTCGATGGCGGTATTGCCCTGGCCCACAAAGGCGGAGCGCTCAAAGACCTCCCGGGGCGCGCCCACCAGGGTCTCCCCGCAGTTCTCTCCCGTCAGGCCGGGCACCGGCTCCTCCGTGCCGGTCCATACGGCTTCCAATTTGCCGAAGGGGGCCCCCGCCCGGCTGCCCCGGCGCAGCGTGATGTCCCTGCCCTGCCAGGTCAGCTCCATCGTACCCTCCATGGGCGCGCCCGACCAGGGCTGGTACCGGTTTTTCTCCGCGATATAGCCCTGTTTGTCCCGCTGCTTGGTATTGATACCGTAGAGCATGGCCCGCAGAAAGGCCGACCAGGTGGATTTTCCGCCCTCGTTGGGCGCTTCGATCACGTTCAGCCCCGCCTGCAGGACCAATTCCTCCTGCTGCAGCCGGCCGAAGCAGGCACGCATGGTATGGATGATCATGGCACATCCTCCCCGTTCTCCAACGCCGCCAGACCGAAGCGGGCGGCCTGCTCCAGCCGGGCCCGGGCGCGGGCGTCCGTCTCCTCCGCCAGACGCCGGCGCATCTGACGCAGGAAAAGGCCGGTCAGGCTGTCCTCGTCCGAGCGCGCCCACAGGTCCCGCCGGGGGCGGGTCTCGTCCCGCAGGGACAGGGAGTAGAAGCGGGGCGCCGCCAGGGCCTCCAGGGCGGCCAGATCCGGGGCCGTCTCCCGCTCCCCGGTGAGGATCAGGCGGTAGCAGTCGCGCTGCGTTCCCTCCGGCAGAGCGGACAGCAGCGCCGCCTCGGGGGACGGCGCTGCGCTCACGTCCACCGTCAGGATGCCGTAGCGCCGCAGCGCCAGGGGTACGAATTCCGCGCAGACCTCCCCGCCGTCCACGCGCACCAGGAGCGCGCCCTTGTCTCCCAGCTCGTCAAAGCCGCGGCCCTCCGGGCAGCCGGGATAGGCCCACCAGGTGCCGCCCGCCCGCTGCAGGCCCGAGCAGGCATGGACATGCCCCAGGGCCAGGTAGGTCAGCCCGCTGGAGGCGATATCCTCGGTACGGATCGGGCCGTAACGGCCCCGGCCGTCTACGTCCCCGTGCAGGACCATCAGGTGGGTCCGCCCGTCCCGGGGAGCGGAAAAGCCCATCAGGGGGGAACGGTCGGCCAGGGGCGTGGTGAAGGCGGCGCCGTGGACCACGCAGCCCAGTGCAGGCAGTTCCACGGATTCCACCTGCACGGTGGAAAAAATATGTACGTTTTCCGGCCAGCGCGTCCCGGCGTAGATGGAGCGGGGCGAGTAAAAGTCATGGTTGCCGGGGGCGATGAAGACCTGCGCCTCCATCCGCCCCAGGGCGGAGGAGAGGGCCTGAACGGTCTCGTGGTAAGTTTCGCCGGAGTCCAGCAGGTCGCCGGAGAGCAGCACCAGGTCCGCCTGCTGCGTCCGGGCCAGAGCGGCAAGACGCTCCAGAAGCTCCCGCTGTTCGGCACGGCGCCGGCGTGCCTGCTCCGGCGCCAAAGACGCGAAGGGCGCGTCCAGATGCAGGTCCGCGGCGTGGAGAATGGTCAGCATATCGATTCCTTTCCAGAGTTGGTTTCGTCGATCCGCGCCCTGTGGGAACAGGGCGGACCGGTTTGTCCGGCGGAGGCGCCGGTTCAGCCGTGCAGGTCCAGGCGCTCCGCGCCGATACAGGTCCGGGTGTCGGTGTCGATGGAAAAAACCGCGCTTTCCAGCTTGCAGGGGCCGTCGGCGGGCTCGAAGCGCCGGGGCAGCCCCCCCAGGAAGCGGTTGATCGCCTGCTCGGGCCGGATGCCCAGCACGCTGTGGGACGGACCCGTCATGCCCAGATCGGTCACAAAGCCAAGCCCCTTGGGCAGCACCTGGGCGTCGGCGGTGGGCACGTGGGTGTGGGTGCCCCAGAGCGCCTGGGCGCGCCCGTCCAGATACCAGGCCATAGCCCCCTTTTCGCTGGTGGCTTCGGCGTGAAAGTCTACCAGCACCACGTCGGCGCCCATGCCCTTCAGGGCCCGGTCGGCCGTGGTGAAGGGATTTTCAAAATTACTGTCCATCTCGCACCGGCCGATCAGGTTGAGCACCCCGATGCGCAGCCCCTGCGGGCCGTCGTACACGCCCCAGCCGCGGCCGGGGACCCGGCTGGTATAGTTGGCCGGACGCAGGGTATAGCGGTCGTCCTCCAGAAAGTCCGCGATCTGGATGCGGTTCCAGGTGTGGTTGCCCAGAGTGACCACGTCCGCCCCCGCGTCAAAGATGGCCCGGGCCTGCCGGGGCAGGATGCCCACGCCGGAGGCGTTTTCGCCGTTGACGACCGTAAAGTGGATGTTTTTCAGCTTTTTCAGCGCCCGCAGGTGTTGGCCCAGATAGTCCAGACCGCCGTCGCCCACTACGTCGCCCACAGCCAGTACGTTCAGGATCATGGCGCGCCTCCTTTGCCTGCCTCAGCGGAACAGGGGCCAGCCGCCCGTACCCTGCCCGGAAAACCGTATGGCCGGTGTTCCCTGAGGAGATTCACAGGCTATTATTATATGTGATTTTTTGAAAAAGGGCAATATATCTTCCAATTCCCAAGATGGAATGCGTTGGGGCGCAACCAGGCTGCGTTTGCAGAGCGGGCGGCGCGCCCGTTCGCTGCGGGAAGGCCGCGGAAGCGGGCCTGAAATACGGGGGGAGGGCGAAGGCCCTCCCCCCGTATTTTTACACTGCTTTTGGGGCAGCTTTTACTTCATGCCGTTCTCGTAGGCCTCGATCATCTTCTTGACCATCTGGCCGCCGACAGAACCGGCCTCGCGGCTGGTCAGGTCGCCGTTATAGCCCTGCTTCAGGTTGACGCCCACTTCCTGAGCGGCCTCCATCTTGAACTTGTTCAGAGCCTCGCGGGCGCTGGGGACGACAGGCTGATTAGAATTGTTGGAACTAGACATGATGTTGCATCTCCTTGTCTGTTTGTTTTGTTGGATTGGGAATCCGAACATATCTTTGCCCCGGGCAGATTTTATATGTGCTCCAATTTTTGCGCGTTCAGGACATTTCGCCCTCTTTTTAAAATCAGAAACGGGCCGGATCGGGTCCTGCACGTATTTCGGCGGCGGCGTTCCGGCCGCCGCCGCCTTGCCGGAGCGCAAAAGCTGCGCGGCCGGATCTGTTTTCGGATGGGAAGGGTTCAAACGAGGTCGGGCCGCGGGTGCGCGCACCGGGAAAAGAAGGTCCGGCGCCCGGGCAGGCGGCAGGAATCGACAGATCCCTTTCCTTTGAGTTACCTCTTGAACCGATCCCGCTTCTTTGCTATACTGTTTGGGACAGGGCCCCCATGGAGGCCTGCGGCCGGGTTCGGCCGTCTATTTTCTGGGAGGGAACGGCAAATGACGAGCAATGGGACGTGCTGCTGCGGCTGCGGCAGCAAAGAGGCCGCCTTTTCCGCGTTGGCTCCCGTACTGGAACAGTACGGGAAGACGCCGGGCAGCTTGATCACCATCCTGCAGCATGCGCAGGATCTTTACGGCTATCTTTCCACCGACGCCATCCACTACATTGCGGAATACACCGGCATCAAGCCCGCCAAGATCTATGGCGTGGCTACCTTCTACACCCAGTTCCGCCTGAGTCCCATCGGCAAGCATCTCATTATGCTGTGCAAGGGGACCGCCTGCCACGTCAACGGCGCGGACAGCATCGAGGAGGCGGTCACCGAGGAACTGGGCATCACCGACGGGCAGACCACCGAGGACGGCCTGTTTACGCTCAACAATGTGGCGTGCCTGGGCTGCTGCAGCCTGGCGCCGGTGATGATGATCCGCACGGCGGATGGGGATGAGACCTACGGAAACCTGACCAAGGCGAAGGTCAGGGCCATCCTGCAGGACATCCGTGCAAAGGAGGCGGCGTCGAAATGAAAGTAGTCGTTGGACAGGGCAGCTGCGGCGTAGCGACCGGCGCCCGCAAGACCTCCGATGAGCTGGAGCGGCTCATCGCGGAAAAGGGCCTGACGAATGTGGCCGTGGATCTGACCGGCTGCGTGGGCACCTGCTACCTGGAACCCATCGTGGACGTGTACGGGGACGACGGCGCCCTTCAGGCCCGTTATGTGAAGGTCCAGCCCGATAAGGCCGCCGCCATCGTGGAAGAGCACCTGATGGGCGGCAGGATCGTGGAGGATCTGGCCATCTCCCGGCAGGACGAGGCCTTCCTTTCCCAGCAAAAGCGCATCGTGCTGCGCAACTGCGGCGTTATCAATCCCGAGCACATCGAAGAGTACATAGCCGCCGGCGGCTACGAGGCCGCAAAGAAGGCGGTCACCTCCATGACGCCCCAGCAGGTCATTGAAGAGGTGCGCATCTCCGGGCTGCGGGGCCGCGGCGGCGCGGGCTTCCCCACCTGGTTCAAATGGAACGCCGCACGGCAGAATCAGGCCGACCAGAAGTATATGGTCTGCAACGCCGACGAGGGCGACCCCGGCGCGTTTATGGACCGCTCCGTGCTGGAGGGCGACCCCCACTCCGTGCTGGAGGGCATGCTCATCGGCGGCTACGCCATCGGGGCCAGCCAGGGCGTGATCTACGTCCGGGCCGAGTACCCGTTGGCCATCAAGCGCCTGGAGATCGCCATGGCGCAGGCCCGGGAGCGGGGCTTTTTGGGGCAGAACCTCTTCGGCACCGGCTTCAGCTTTGACATCCGCATCAAGGCGGGCGCAGGCGCGTTCGTCTGCGGCGAGGAGACCGCGCTCATCGCTTCTCTGGAGGGCGAGCGGGGCATGCCCCGGCTCAAGCCCCCCTTCCCCGCCCAGCGGGGCTACTGGCAGAAGCCCACCAACATCAACAACGTGGAGACCTTCGCCAACGTGCCCTGGGTCCTGCTCCACGGCGGCGCGGCCCTGGCGGCCATCGGCACGGAAAAAAGCGCCGGCACCAAGGTCTTTGCCCTGGCGGGCAAGATCAAGAAGGGCGGCCTGGTGGAGGTGCCCATGGGCCTGCCCATCCGCGACATCATTTTCGGCATCGGCGGCGGCATCAAAAACGACAAAGCCTTTAAGGCCGTGCAGATGGGCGGCCCCTCCGGCGGCTGTATCCCCGCGGAACTGGCCGGCACCACTGTGGACTACGAGTCCATCCCCAAGACCGGCGCCATCGTAGGCTCCGGCGGCATGATCGTCATGGACGAGGATACCTGCATGGTGGATATGGCCCGCTTCTTCCTGGACTTTACCCGCAAGGAGTCCTGCGGCAAGTGCAACTACTGCCGCGTGGGCACCAAGCGGATGCTGGAGATCCTGGAGCGCATCACCCGGGGCGAGGGCAGGGACGGCGACATCGAACTGCTGGAGGAGCTGGCCGAAAAGATCAAGGACGGCTCCATGTGCGGCCTGGGCCAGACGGCGCCCAACCCGGTGCTCACCACCATCCGCTACTTCCGCAACGAGTATGAGGACCACATCTACAAAAAGAAGTGTACGGCCCACTCCTGCAAGGCCTTGATCCACTATGAGATCACCGACGCGTGCAAGGGGTGTACGCTGTGTGCCCGCAACTGCCCGGTCGGCGCCATCACCGGCAGCGTGAAGCAGCGCCACGTCATTGACCAGGATACGTGCATCAAGTGCGGCAAGTGCATGGATTCCTGCAAATTCGGCGCGATCGTCAAGGACTGAGGGGAGGGGAAGCGACATGAAACAGTACAGACTGAATATCGACGGCAAAGAGGTGCTGGGCGTCCCCGGTCAGACCATCCTGGAGGTGGCCCGGGAGAACGATATCTCCATCCCCACCCTCTGCTATGACGAGCGCACCACCATTTACGGGGCCTGCGGCCTCTGCGTGGTGGAGGTGGAGGGCAATCCCAAGCTGGTGAAGGCCTGCGCCACCGAGATCGCACCCAATATGGTGGTGCGCACCAAAACCAAGCGGGTCCTGGAGTCCCGCAAGACCAACCTGGAGCTGCTGCTCTCCAACCACGTGGGCGACTGCCGCCCCCCCTGCGTGCTCAACTGCCCGGCGGGCACCGACTGCCAGGGCTATGTGGGCCTGATCGCCAACGGCCGCTTTGAGGAGGCCATCGCGCTGATCCGGGAGCGCATCCCGCTGCCCGGCTCCATCGGCCGGGTGTGCCCCCATCCCTGCGAGGACAACTGCCGCCGGGCCCTGGTGGACCAGCCGGTGGCCATTGCCTGGCTCAAGCGCTTTGCCGCCGACTGGGATCAGTCCGGGGAGGATCCCTTCCTGCCCGAGATCGCCCCGGAGACCGGAAGATCCGTGGCCATCATCGGCGGCGGCCCTTACGGCCTGTCGGCCGCCTATTTCCTGCGCCAGATGGGGCATGCCGTGACGATTTTCGAGGCCATGCCCAAGCTGGGCGGCATGCTGCGCTACGGCATCCCAGAATACCGCCTGCCCAAGTCGGTGGTGGACGAAGAGGTCGCCACCATCGCGCGCATGGGCGTCACGCTGCGCCCCAATACCCGGGTGGGAAAGGATATTTCCTTTGAGACGCTGCGGGAGACCTATGACGCCGTTCTGG
Source organism: Flavonifractor sp. DFI.6.63 (assembly GCF_024462255.1). Taxonomy (NCBI): domain Bacteria; kingdom Bacillati; phylum Bacillota; class Clostridia; order Eubacteriales; family Oscillospiraceae; genus Flavonifractor; species Flavonifractor sp. DFI.6.63. The sequence goes on from NZ_JANGBE010000048.1 coordinate 9,798, forward strand.
TGGGCGTGGGCGCCTGGGTGTCCACCGGCACCGGCTGCCCCGGCGAGGAGCTCCCCGGCGTCGTCGGCGGCATCGATTTCCTCCGCCACGTGGTCCGCAACGAGCCCATCGCCCTGGGGAAGCGGGTGGCCATCGTGGGCGGCGGCAACACCGCCATGGACGCCTGCCGCACCGCCGTACGCCTGGGGGCGGAGGCGGTCTACAACGTCTACCGCCGCACCAAGGACGAGATGCCCGCCGACCGTCTGGAGATCGAGGAGGCCGAGGAGGAGGGCGTCATCTTCAAGAACCTGACCAATCCGCTGGAGATCAAGGCCGGCCCCGACGGGCGGGTGAGCGAGATCGTCCTCCAGGTGATGCAGCTGGGCGAGCCCGACGCCTCCGGCCGCCGTGCCCCCAAGCCCGTGGAGGGCAAAACCGAGACCCTGCCGGTGGACACGGTCATCCTGGCGATCGGCCAGAAGGTGGACGCCGCCGGCCTGCCCGGCCTGGAGCTGACCCGCAAGGGCGGCGTGGTATACGACAAGAAGACCTTCCGCACCAGCCTGCCCGGCGTGTTCTGCGGCGGCGACTGCGGCAACGATAAGATCTCCATCGCCGTGGAGTCCATTGCCGACGCGAAAAAGAGCAGCGCCGTCATCGACGCCTACCTGCGGGGCGAGGCGGCGGCCTACGAGCGCCCCTATACCGTGGAGCGCCGCGATATCACCGAAAAGACCTTCGAAGACCGGGAACGCCAGTGCCGGCCCAAGATGGAGCAGCTCTCCCCCGAAGCGCGCCGGGATAATTTCTCCGAGGTCGTGGCGGGGTACGGGCCCGAGCAGGCCATGGAGGAAGCCCAGCGCTGTCTGGAGTGCGGCTGCCACGACTACTTCGAGTGCAAGCTCATCCACTACGCAAACGAGTATCGGGTCGCGCCCGAGCGGCTCTCCGGCGACGTGAACCGGGTGGAGTATGAGGACGAGCACCCCTTCCTTCTGCGCGACCCCAACAAGTGCATCCTGTGCGGACTGTGCGTGCGGGTGTGCGACGAGGTCATGGGCGTGGGCGCGCTGGGGCTGGTGCACCGCGGCTTCGACACGGTGGTCAAGCCCGCGCTGGAGCAGCCCCTGAGCACCACCGGATGCATCTCCTGCGGCCAGTGCGTCAGCGTCTGCCCCACCGGGGCGCTGGGAGAGCGGCTCTCGCTCCAGAAGAGCGTGCCCCTGGAGACCGAGTGCACCGACACCACCTGTTCCTTCTGCTCTCTGGGCTGCTCCATGCACCTGGAGACCGGCGGCGGCATGCTCATCAAGGCCGTGCCCGACCGGGAGGGTCCCGTCAACAAGGGCCTGCTGTGTGCCCGGGGCCGCTTTGGCTTTGACTGCGCCGAGCTGGAAGAGCGGCTGAACGCCCCGCTGGTGAAACACGGGGATGTGCTGGAGCAGACCGATTACCACGAGGCTGCCGTCCGCACCGCCAAGGGCCTTCAGGCCGTGGCCGCCCGGTATGGCAAGGACGCTGTGGCCGTCTCCATCTCCGCCCGGATGACCAACGAGGAGGCCTTCGCCATGAAGCAGCTGGCCGACGCCATAGGCGCGCGGACGCTGTGCTTCGACCACCGGGAGAACGGCCTCAAGCGGGTGCTGGGCTTTGACGCCTCCCCCAACACCATTGACGAGCTGCTTTCCACCGATGTGATCCTGGCCGTGGGCTTTACCGCCGCCAAGTCGGTGATGCGGGTGAAGCTGATGCAGGCCGCTAAGAACGGCGCCAAGATCGTCCTCATCAACCCCGAGGGCGCGGAGCAGGAGCTGGCCTTCCTCCATAAGGCCGTGTACGTGAAAAACGACCTGTCCTTCCTTAAGGAGCTGGCCCGCGCGCTGCTGGACCTGGGCAAGACCAGCTCCGCCCAAGGCTTCGACGCCTTTGCCGAGAGCCTCTCCGGCGTGACGCCCGGCGAGCAGGCCAGGGAGGTAGCCGCGCTGTACGCCGGGGCCAAGAAGGCGATGATCCTCTGCCAGCAGAACCCGCTGACGGCGGACGCCGCCGCCCTGCTGGCCGAGATCGCAGCCCTGTCCGGCCACCTGAACGCTCCCCGGGACGGGATCCTCCAGCTCCGGAGCAAGAACAACAGCCAGGGTCTCATCGACCTGGGCATTACCGCCGGAGGGGAGGCGATGGAGGGCGTCAAGGCCCTGCTGACCTTCGGCGAGGATCCCCAGGCCGCGTCTGTGAAGGACCTGGAGTTCCTGGCTGTGTGCGACGTGCACCTGACCGACACCGCACGCCGGGCCGACGTGGTCTTCCCCGGCACCGGCTTTGCCTGCGCCGAGGGCACCTTTACCAGCACCGAGCGCCGCCTTCAGCCCGTTCACGCGGCCATCGACTCCGACGTGCCTCTGCTCAACTGGCAGGTGGCGGGCGCCATCGCCCAGGTGTACGAGGTCGCGCTGCCCTACGGGGATGAGGCGGACCTCTCCGCCGCCCTGGACGCGGCCCTGCCCGTCTACCGGAACGCCCGGCTGGGCGAGGTGACCGGAGGCGTGCTCACCTGCGCCGCCCCGGTCTTTGCCCCCGTCCCGGCCGGCGCCGCCCTGGTCGCGCCCACCCCCTGTGCGGACGACCTGATGAACCTGATGGATTCCCGCATGCCCTGAGGGCGCTGAGCGGGCCAACCCACTCATTCGCTGACCGGCCGCCCGTATGGGCGGCCGGTTTTTCTGTTTTTTGATCAAATTTTGTACTTTTCAGTTTATAGAGGTTGCGCCTGGTCCGATCCCTGTGTTATGATAAAAAACGACAAAACAACAGGTCCCGCCGGAAACCGGTGCAAGGCCCCGCCGGGCGGGCGCTTCGGCATGGTTTCGGCAGGCCTGGGGCCCTTGTTATCATAATCAAGTCAGGTGAGTCTGCGATGCAGGAAAAAAAACGCCGCTTTTCGTTTCCGTCCATCGGTCTTCGCAACATCAAGACCGCTCTTTCCGCCTCCCTGTGCGCCCTGCTCTATTTCTTGATCGACCGCAACCCCACCTTTGCGTGTATCGGCGCGGTCTTCGGCATGGGGGCCAATATGGAGCATTCCAAGCTCCACGGCGGCAACCGCCTGTTCGGCACGGTCATCGGCGGCTTTCTGGGGATGGGGCTTTTTCGCTTTTACCTGATCTTCTATCCGGACGGGGAAAGCCGCCTGCTGCTGGTGCCGCTTCTGTTTGTAGGCGTGGTGGTGCTCATCGTTTTGGCCCAGATTTTTTGGGTGGGCGCGGTACAGCCGGGCAGCGTGGTGCTGTGTATCGTATTGTTCAATACCCCAGTGGACGACTACGTGAGCTACGCGCTCAACCGCATGTTTGACACCGGGGTGGGCGTTGTCATGTCGCTGCTCATCAACTGGCTGCTCCCCCGGGAGCGGCTGGTGGACTGGCTGGGCAGGCTGGGCATCAAATGCCACGACACGCCCCACCTGGACGGGGTATAGCAGCCGCATAGCGCATCCGCAAGGAGGCCCTGCACAGGACCTCCTTTTTTGCGGCCCAAGGAGACGCGTATGGCATCCTGCCCGGCCCAGAGGGCGGCGGGGAATCCGAGACAAGCCGTCAGGGAAATGTTGTATTTTTTGCCGTGGGCGGATATAATGGAACTACGCAATCGGAAAAGGAGACAGGATCATGTCGAATATATGGCACGATATCAGCCCCGCCCGCATCCAGCCGGAGGATTTTGTGGCGGTCATCGAGATCCCCAAGGGCAGCAAGAAGAAGTATGAGCTGGATAAGGAGACCGGCCTCATCATTTTGGACCGGGTGCTCCATACGTCCACCCACTACCCGGCCAATTACGGCTTTATCCCCCGTACCTACGGCGACGACGGGGACCCGCTGGACGTGCTGGTGCTCTGCTCGGAGGAGATGGACCCGCTCACCCTGGTGCGCTGCTACCCCATCGGGTATATTTCCATGCTGGACGGGGGCAAGAACGACGAGAAGATCATCGCCATCCCCTTTGCCGACCCCACCTATAATACCTTCCGCGACCTGATGGATCTGCCCGGTCATATTTTTGACGAGATGGCCCACTTCTTTACGGTCTACAAAGCGCTGGAGGGCAAGCAGGCCGTGGCCGGAGACGTGAACGACCGTCAGGCTGCCATCCGGGTCATCCAGGGGGCGATGGATCACTATGCCGAATGCTTTTTGGGCGGGGTGGCTCCAAGGGGAGACTGCAGCCGCTCGGATCGGTAAGCAAGGGGTAAAATTTAAGGAATAATTAATGCTTTCTCGGTTCCAAAGGCGGTATGCCTATGGTAATATGAAGAAAACGCAGGCACAAACCTTGAATACAGGAAGCCGACCGGAAAGGAACGATCGACCATGGAACAACGATACGACTGCCTGGTGGTGGGGGCGGGCCTGGCGGGCGCCGTGGCCGCCCGGGAACTGGCGGAACGGGGCGGCAGGCGGGTGCTGGTGCTGGAGCGCCGGAGCCATGTGGGCGGCAATGCCTACGACCGCTTCGATGAGGCGGGCGTGCTGATTCACCAGTACGGTCCCCACATCTTCCACACCAATGACAAGCGCGTGTTCGACTACCTCTCCCGTTTTACCGCCTGGCGCAATTACCAGCATAAAGTGGTGGCCAATATCCCCAAGGGGGAGGGCCGCACGCTGCTGCCGGTCCCCTTTAACCTGGTGTCGCTGGAGGTGGCCTTCGGCCGCAGGCGGGCGCGGGCGCTGGAGGAAAAGCTCATCGCCGCCTACGGCGCGGAGAACAAGGTGACCATCCTGGAGCTGCGGCAGAGCCCGGATCCGGAGCTCTCCGCCCTGGCCGATTATGTCTATGACCACGTCTTTGTCCGCTATACCATGAAGCAGTGGGGCCAGACGCCGGAGGAAATCGACCCCAACACCACCGCGCGGGTGCCGGTGTTCCTCTCGCGCGACTGCCGGTATTTTCAGGACGAATACCAGGGCCTGCCCCTGGGGGGCTACACGCCCATGTTTGAAAAGCTGCTGGACCACCCGGACGTGACCGTGGCGCTGGACACCGACGCCGGCCGGCGGCTGACGCTGGGAGAAGACGGGATCACGCGGCTGGACGGCGCTGCCTTTGCAGGAACGGTGATCTACACCGGCGCGGCGGACGAGCTGTTTGGCTGCCGGTTCGGGCGCCTGCCGTACCGGACGCTGGAGTTCCAATGCGAGACCCATCCGGTGGATGCGTATCAGACCCATGGCACGGTGAACTATACCATGGATGAGGCGTTTACCCGCATCACCGAATTCAAACACCTGACCGGCCAGGTGCTGCCCAAGACCACGACCATTATGAAGGAATACGCCCGCGCGTATACCGGCAGACCGGGGGAGATCCCCTACTATGCCATCATCAACGACGCGAACAACGCCCTTTACGCCAGATACCGCTCCGCAGCGGAACGCTACCCCAACCTGCGCCTGCTGGGCCGCCTGGCGGAATACAAATATTACAACATGGACGCCATTGCCAAGCGGGCCCTGGCGCTGTGTGACGATTTGCTGAAGTGAGGAATCCCCATGTCAAAGATCATCACCTTTGCGGTGCCCTGTTACAACTCCGCCGCCTACATGGATCATTGTGTGCAGACCCTGCTCTCCGGCGGGGCGGATGTGGAGATTATTTTGGTGGACGACGGTTCCACCAAGGACGAGACCCCGGCGATCTGTGACCGGTACGCAGCGGAGTATCCGGATCGCATCCGGGTCATCCACCAGGAGAACGGCGGCCACGGCGAGGGCGTCAACCAGGGGCTGCGCCACGCCCGCGGGCTTTATTACAAGGTCGTGGACTCCGACGACTGGCTGGACGAGACCGCCCTAAGCAAGGCGCTGGATCAGCTGCGGGAATTTGCACAAATGGAGCGGCCGGTGGACCTGTTCATTGCCAATTATGTGTATGAGCACGTGGAGGATCAGACCCAGAAGGTCATGCGCTATACCAATGTCTTTCCCGAGGGACGGATCTTCACCTGGAGCGAGATCGGCCGGTTCCGGCCCTCCCAATACCTGCTGATGCATTCGGTGATCTACCGCACCCAGCTGCTGCGCGACTGCGGCCTGGAGCTGCCCAAGCATACGTTTTACGTAGACAACCTCTTCGTCTATCAGCCCCTGCCCTGGGTCAAGAGCCTGTATTACCTGGATCTGGACCTGTACCGCTACTTCATCGGACGCTCCGACCAGAGCGTCAATGAAAAGGTCATGGTCACCCGGGTGGATCAGCAGGTGCGGGTCACCAAGCTGATGATCGACGCCCACAACGTGAATAAGCTCTACCAGGAGCAGCGTAAGCTGGCCCGTTATATGGTCAGCTATCTGTCCATGATGATGACCATCTCTTCCATCTTCCTCATCATCGACGGCTCTCCGGCCGCGTTGGGAAAAAAGACGGAGCTGTGGGAATACCTGCGTACGGTGGACTCCGATCTGTATCACAAGCTCAAGTACCGCTCCGTATCCATGGTGGGCAATGTGCCGGGCTACCAGGGGCGCAAGCTCTCCGTGCATCTCTACCGGCTGGCCCGGCGTATCTATAAGTTTAATTGAGGCAGCGGCGGCGCCCGGTGCGAGGGCCGTCCCCAGTCAAGACAGGAAAGAATTACCGCCGCACGATTTGACAGAAAGCCGCAAGGATAACTCAAAATTGAGTATCCAATATCTGTATATTCCGATCGATTCCCGATACACTAGAAATGGGTGATCGGATGAATGTGGACTATTTTGCCATCGGCCAGCGGATCAAACAGGTCCGAAGAGACCGGGGCATGACGCAGGAGCGCCTTGCAGAGGCATTGTCGGTATCGGTGGGATACATCAGCCAGATCGAGCGGGGCGTGACGAAGATCAGCCTGGAGACGCTGGCGGCCGTGGCGGCCTGTCTGGCCTGTGATCTGAGTGAACTGGCTACCGGCGTGGCGGTGACGCAGGAGCACTATCTGGACCGGGAACTGGCCCAGCTGACCGCCCGCATGGATGGGCGGCAGAAAAAGCTGCTGCACGAACTGGCCCGGCTGATTCTGAAATATTGAGCATAAAAACAGGGCGGCTCCCGTCGGGAGCCGCCCTGTTTTTATGCGTCGGGGACCAGGTCCAGCAGCACCAGTTCAGGCCGGTTGAAGATGCGGGGCAGCCGGGTGGTCTCCCGGGCAAGCCCCCGGCTGACGACGAGGACGGTGCCCTCCAGATCATAGCGCCCTCCGGCGTACCGGGGGAAAAGACCCTGATTGGGGGCCGCAAGGCCGTTAATGAGGCCGGGCAGCCGCCATTGCCCCCCATGGGCATGTCCGGCGAGGATCACATCGAAGCCATAGGACAAATAGGTCTCGATGCGTTCCGGCCGGTGAGAGAGCAGAAGGGAAACCACGCCCTCCGGCCGCTGGGCCGAAGCCTTCTCCAGCTGGGCCGCCCAGGCCTGCTCGCCCACATCGGGGTCGTCCACCCCGCACAGGGCGATAGCCGCCCCGTCTTTGGAAAAAAGCGTACAATCCCCTGCCAGCACCGTGACGCCCTGGGCGGAAAACCACGCCTTGAGCGCCTCCGCCCGCCCGGTGCGCCACTCGTGGTTGCCGGTGACGTAACAGCAGCTCCAGCGCTGCAGCAGAAGGGGGATCAGCTCCAGAGTGTTGGCGCCGGGTGCATCGTCGTCAAAGATATCGCCGCCCAGCAGCACCAGGTCGGGCTGGGCCGCCTCCAGGGCGGAGAGCAGCTGCGCCTGTCCCGCGCCGTAGTCGCAGCTGTGGAAATCGGTGATCAGGGCCAGACGGAGGGGCGCGGAGAGCTGCGGCGCGGGAATGGTATAGGTACGTACGGCCAGCCGGCTGTCCACGGCTGCCGCGCCCACGCAGACCAGCAGCGCCGCCGCCGCCAGCAGACGCCGGCGGCGGCGCTGCCTCCTCACCGCCGGCCCTTGAGCAGCTGCTGCTTGATGTCCCATAGCTTTTGGGAAAGATCCACATAATAATTATGGGGGTTTTCAAAGCGCTTGACCTCGTCCCACAAAAGGTCGATCTGCGCCGCGCAGTAGGTGCGCATTTCCAGGATGGAGGGAGAGCGGTACACGCGCCTGCCGCGCTGGAAGACAGGTACCAGAAGTTCCTTGGCGGTAAAGTCGGTAAAGGTCTTTCGCTTCCAGGTGGCGTCCGGATCGAAGAGCTCCAAGGGCTGGCTTTCCTCCACGACCTCGTCGTGCAGCGTGATCAGATCCGCGAAGGCCTTGCCGGTATCGTTTTCAAACAGACGGTAAACCTTTTTGAAATGGGGATTGGTGATCTTGGCCGCATTCTCGCTGATCTTGATCTTGGGAATGATGTTGCCCGCGCCGTCCTCTACAGCGGCCAGCTTGTAGACCCCGCCGAACACCGGCTCGCTCTTGGAGGTGATGAGCCGCTCGCCCACGCCGAAGGAGTCGATCCTGGCGCCCTGGAGCAGCAGGTCGCGGATGATATACTCATCCAACGAGTTGGAAGCCACGATCTTGCATTCGGTCAGTCCCGCCGCGTCCAGCATCTTTCGGGCCTTCCGGGACAGGTAGGTCAGGTCGCCGGAGTCCAGCCGGATGGCGCAGCTGGTGATGCCCTGGGGCAGCAGCACCTCCTGAAAGGCGCGGATGGCGTTGGGAACGCCGGATTTGAGCACGTTGTAGGTGTCCACCAGCAGGGTGGCGGAGTGGGGATACAGCTGGCAGTAGGTCTTGAATGCGGTATACTCGTCCGGGAACATCTGTACCCAGGAGTGGGCCATGGTACCGCCGGCAGGCGCACCATAGATCTCGTCGGCCAGGGTGCAGGCAGTACCGGCGCACCCGGCAATGTAGGAGGCCCGCGCGCCCAGAATCGCGGCGTCGGGCCCCTGCGCCCGCCGGGAGCCGAATTCGCTGACCGGGCGCCCGCCGGCGGCGCGGACGATGCGGTTGGTCTTCGTGGCGATGAGGGACTGATGATTCAGCGTGAGCAGGAGAAAGGTCTCGATGAACTGGGCCTCGATGGCCGGCGCCCGGACGGTGAGGAAGGGCTCGCCGGGGAAAATGGGGGTACCCTCCGGCACCGCCCAAATATCGCCGGTGAAGCGGAAGGTCTTCAAATACTCTAAAAATTCCGCGCAAAAGCAGCCCTTGCCCCGGAGATAGGAGATGTCCTCCTCGTCAAAGCGGAGGCGCTCGATATAATCGGCCACCTGCTCCAGACCGGCCGCAATGGCAAAGCCGCCGCCGTCGGGCACGTTGCGGAAAAATACATCGAAATAACAGATCTGACCGGCGTGTCCCGTTTGAAAATAGCCGTTGCCCATGGTGAGCTCGTAGAAATCGCAGAGGAGCGTATAGTTCATGTGATCCTTCATGGCTTGTTAACCTCCTGGCCTGCCGGCTCGCCGCGGGGCCCGCGCCTGGGCCCCGCGATAAGCGGCGGAGGGCGGCGGAAGTTCGTTTCCGCGCCCGCAAAATCAAATCAAACTGGGGGTGTCCGGTGAAGGGGACCTTCACCGGGGGAACAGCATGCAGAAGCCGCAGAGGAGCGGGCCGCCTCAGCGGTTGCGCGCCGTGATCTGCAAGGCTTCCATCAGGCGCAGAGCCTGCTTATGGCGGGGTCCGGTCCGGAGGTGCAGGCGGCGACCACCACGATCTCCGCCTCCGGGGGCAGCCTGCCGCGCCATAGAGCTTCCAGCCTTCCGAAGCGCTGAGGCAGTGGGGGACCGGCAGCTTCCGGCCCTCCCGGGTATCCAGATAATCCCTGCCGTGCGTGTCCAGCGTAAAGGCAACGTCCTTGCCCAGGCAGCGGCAGCGGGCGATCTTTCGGGCGATGGGCGCATCCAGCTCCGCCGCGCCGGGAAAGCCCAGCGCACCGTCCACAAAGTCCTTCTGGTACTCCACGACCAGCAGCAGCTTTTTCATAGGGCGCCGTCTTTCCCAAATGCAGCGCCGGGGCCTGCGGCGCGGGTTCAGTTCAGGGCTTTTTCAAAGCAGGGGTAAGGCAGCGGCCTGCCGTGGAGACGGATCTCGCCCACTTTGGTAAACCCCCGGCTGAGAATGAGCGCCTGCATGCGGAGGTTGAGACGGTACGTGTCGATGCGCAGGGCGGAAAGGCCCCGCTGCCGGGCCAGCTCCTCCGCAAAGGCGAAAAAGGCCCGGCCCACGCCCTGCCGCTGGAAGGCCGGATCCACGGCCATGCGGTGAATCACCACCGCCGGGGGCGCGGTGGCCCAGGGCAGCGGGGCATACTCCGGCGCTTCGGCGGTGTTGATACACGCCGCGCCCGCCAGTACGCCGCCCGACCGGGCGGCGTACAGCTCGCCCCGCGCCAGATCGTCTGCGTAAAAGTCCCGGGTGGGGTAGTCCTCCCCCCACTGGGGATTGCCCAGCTCGTTCATATGTGCCACCGCCCGGCGCACCAGAAGCCAGACCGCGTCCAGCTCTTCGGCCCGGGCGGGCCGTATCTCGATCATAGATCCGCTCCTTTGTACCGGCTGCGGCGGGCGGTCATTCCGCCGGGGGCGTGGGCCCCAGGGCGTTGTGCAGCTCCGGCGTGATGGCGCCCCGGAACAGGCGCACCGCGTAGCGGTGCAGATCCTCCAGCTTGCCGGGCACCGAGTCGGCGCTCAGGCTGCCGTTGGCGGAGAGGTCCTCATCCAGGATAAATTTGACCTCCTTGTCGGTCTTGCCGCCCCCCAGCAGGCCGGGGCCTGCGTGGAGCTTCATGCGGTAGCCGCCGGCCAGAGCGCTCTCCACGTCCACGGCACATTTGCTCACATCGGTCTCCTCCACGTCGGGCTCCCCCAGAATGCCCAGATAGGGCTCCCGGATCAGATCGTCCCAAAGCAGCTCCTCCAGCCCCAGGGCCCGGCGGGAAAATGCGTTGACATACCGCAGGCCGATGCGCTCGAAAAAGGCGGGCTGGTAGATCTGGATAAACTGGGCCAGGGGCTTGTCCAGCCGGGCGGCAAAGTCCTCCCAGCGCTGGTAGCGCAGGGTGGACAGCGCGATGAAGCTGCTGGTCAGATTCAGCTTCCATTTTCCATCGGCGGAGATGAAGTTGTAGTTGGTAATGGGCGCCTGGGGCTCCAGCGCAGGCGTGGGGCCCGGCTTTACCTTGGGGGGCAGCTGCTCCTGACGGGCCATATAGCGGGGGAAGTCGTGACGCACCGCCTCCTGAAACTCGGCGGGGTCCTTGGCACCGATGTTCAGAATCGTGGGGAAGCGCAGCTGGCAGATGACCTCCACCAGCGGGGACCGGGCATATTGACAGCGGTCGTATTCGGCGAACAGCATGTTCCATACCGCTCCTTCCTGTGTGGGTTTCTTCTTTATTGTATCCCCGAAAGCCCCGTCTGTCAAACCGGTTGCGCCGATTTGTGCGGTGTGCTATCATCCAAATAAGAACGAAAGGAGGAGAGCCTGTGCATCTCACGCTGCAGCACGGCGCATATCGGGGCTGTTGACAAAGTGCCTGTTCATTTACTCCGAGCGGAAGAAAGGCAGTAAAAAAGACGCCCACCGGCGTCATCCCATGTACTTTATCATCCTTTTTAAGTTCAAAGCGGTCGCTGAAAGGAGG
>NZ_JANGBE010000049.1:0-20539 GCF_024462255.1 Flavonifractor sp. DFI.6.63
CCGTTACCCATTTTTGATTCGGACATTCAGCGGTGAAATCTCTGTTCAACAGATTGGGGTATTTGTGCAGACCTTCCCCATATCTTACATATCGTTTTCTTCTTATAACCGACAGCAAATTGTACTTATTCATTACTCTGAGAATGGTTTTAGGGTTGTGGTGGATGCCTTTGCGTTCAAGCCAGATACACACTCTGCGGTATCCATATGTGTTCCGGCTCTCTGCCTGACACTCTCGTATTTTTTCAGCAAGGGGCAAATCTTTGGCCAGGGCATCCATCCTGCTGACATATCCGTAGTAACCGCTACGGGATACTTCAAAAAAACGACACATTTCGCTGATGGGATACTCTTTTCTGTGTCGATATATCACCTTGTATTTTACGCTGATCTTCACTCCTTCCCAGTGAGCAAGAGAAAATCCCGCAACAGCTCTACTTCCATTTTCAAGCGCTTGTTTTCGTATTTGTACTCTGCCAGGGCCTTCGCAGGTTTCCGACCACGCTGCTTCGGTATGCCATGCAGCTCCTTTTTCCTTTCGCGTGTAAGAAGATGATGGATTGCTCTCTCTCCTGTCACCCCAAGTCTCTCCGCAACCTCTCGCTGTGTCATTCCGCCTTCAAGCATTTCTTTGATTTTAGGCAGTAATTCCTGGGTGTGCTGATACTTCCTTGCCATAATAATACCCCCTAATGTAGTACTTTCATTTTCCTTCATTAGGGGGCGTTTTGTCTATTGTCCGTTTTTACTGGTTCGGTTCACAAGGCCGGAGGGGCGTTCCAGCTTTATTATTTGCCGCCTTTGAGGGCCTTCATCCGGTCGGCGTGGCTCAGGATCCGCTTACGCAGCCGCAGATTTTCCGGGGTGACCTCCAGCAGCTCGTCATCCGCCAGGAACTCCAGGCACTGCTCCAGGCTCATCTGGCGGGGAGGCGTCAGCCGCAGGGCCTCGTCGGAGCCGGAGGCGCGCATATTGGTCAGCTGCTTCTTTTTGCAGATATTGACGCTGATGTCCTCCTGCTTGGGCGTCTCGCCCACCACCATGCCGGCGTACACCGGCACGCCGGCGCCGATGAACAGCACTCCACGCTCCTGGGCGTTATACAGGCCGTACGTCACGCTCTCGCCGGTCTCGAACGAGACCAGGGAGCCGGAATTGCGGCGCTGGATCTCCCCCTTCACCGGGGCATAGGAGTCAAAGACGCTGGCCATGATACCCTCGCCCTTGGTATCGGTCAGAAATTCGTTGCGATAGCCGAACAACCCTCGGGCGGGAACCAGAAATTCCAGCTTCATACGCTCCCCTACAGGAGTCATTTCCACCAGATCGCCTTTCCGGGAGCCGATCTTCTCAATAACAGAGCCCACCGCGTCGGCCGGCACGTCCACCACCAGGCGCTCGATGGGCTCGCACTTCTTCCCGTCGATCTCCTGGTACAGCACACGAGGGGGCGAGACCTGGAACTCGTAGCCCTCACGGCGCATGGTCTCGATGAGGATGGACAGGGACATCTCGCCCCGTCCCGCCACGTTGAAGGAATCGGTGGAGTCGGTCTCGCTGACCCGCAGGGACACATCCTTCATGGTCTCCCGGAACAGGCGCTCCCGCAGCTGGCGGGAGGTGACGAACTTTCCCTCCCGCCCGGCGAAGGGGGAGTCATTGACCGAGAAGGTCATCTCGATGGTGGGTGCGGAGATCTTCACAAATTCAATGGGCTCCACCGCCTCAGGGGCACAGATGGTGTCGCCGATGGTCACCTCCCCGATTCCGCTCATGGCAATGATGTTGCCGGCGGTGGCCTCGCTCACCGGTACCCGGCCCAGGCCGTCGAACTGGTAGAGGGAGACTGCCTTGGCCTTTTTGGCCGGCGCGTCCGCACTGTGATAGTTGCACACGGCAATGTCCTGGTTCTGCTTGATGGCGCCCCGCTCGATACGCCCGATGGCGATGCGCCCCACAAACTCATTGTAGTCAATGGAGGAGACCAGCATCTGGAAGGGCGCGTCCACATCAGCCTCGGGGGCGGGGATATAATCCAGGATAGTCTCGAACAGCGGCACCAGGTCGGTACCCGCCGCCTCGGGGGAGTAGGAGGCGGTGCCTTGGCGGCCGGAGCAGAACAGCATGGGGGAATCCAGCTGCTCGTCGGTGGCATCCAGATCCAGCAGCAGTTCCAGCACCTCGTCCACCACCTCGTGGATCCGCTGGTCGGGCCGGTCGATCTTATTGACCACCACGATCACCCGGTGGCCCAGCTCCAACGCCTTGGAGAGCACAAAACGGGTCTGGGGCATGGGGCCCTCGGCAGCGTCCACCAGCAGAATGACGCCGTTGACCATCTTGAGGATGCGCTCTACCTCGCCGCCAAAGTCGGCATGGCCCGGCGTATCCACGATATTGATCTTCACATCCTTATAATGGACGGCGGTGTTCTTGGCCAGAATGGTGATGCCGCGCTCACGCTCCAGATCGTTGGAGTCCATGACCCGTTCTACCGTGGCCTGATTTTCCCGGTAAATGCCGCCCTGCTTGAGCATCTCGTCCACCAGGGTGGTCTTGCCGTGGTCGACGTGGGCGATGATGGCTACATTTCTCAGCTTGGTATCCTGCAAAGTGGTGCACCTCAAATCCTATTTTCAAACAATATCGTTGTAAACTCGACCCTGTATTATACCGTAACCGGCCCAAAAACGCAATGTGTTTTTCAAACTTTTTTGCTGCCGGATCATTTCACACCGTTGACAGGGCTACCCACTTTGGGTTACAATAAGCAGGCGCCGTTGCATCCCCTCCGACTGCCGTTCCGCCGGGCGGGGCGGCTGCATCGTCCAAAGGCCCGCAGTTTTGTGGCGCCCGTTTTATTCGCCGCCCCGGGAAAGCGGACTTTTTTCGGCGCCGGGCGGGATCTCCAAAACGTTCCGCCCCCCGGTTCCCCGGTGTGGAAGGCGTCCCTTTTCCACCCTTATACGCGCCAGTAGATCAGCTGGGCAGAGCACCGCCCTCCTAACAAACGAACCGTTCGAATTCCGGAGCTTTGTAAAATTGAATCATTTCTGTATATGCCCCCGTACCTCACCAGGATAGAGGGTCCGCCTCCTAAGCGGCAGTTCGTTCGAATCCTGTTGAGCCTGAAAATTGAATATTTGTTGTATAAGCCCCCGTACCTCACCGGGATAGAGGGTCCGCCTCCTAAGCGGAATGTAGTGAGTTCGAGTCTCGCCGGGGGTGCCAAAAATGACCGCTGTAAGCCGTTTTTTGATGGTTTACAGCGGTTTTTTGTTATCATTCCTTTTGAACAGCCTTGCCGCGCTACCGGAACGATTTTACACATTTTCCGCTGTATCCCTGCTAATTGGCTTCGAACATTTTTTCCGGGTTTGCTAATGAAAATCGCGGATTTGCTAACACGATTTTTCCGAACTATTTTCCGGATGGGGCCGACGCCAGCAATGCGGCCAGTGTGTTGGCGAGTTCCGGCGACTTGCGGAGCTGTTCCACCAGGGCCTCCAGGTCCAGCGACACGCTCTCCGGCTCCTTCGGCCTCCTGGTTTTTGCAGGAGGGCGCACCGTCCGTAGGTCAGGATTGGCGCTGGCATAGAAGGCGTCCTCGAACTTCTGGGCGTTTACCTTGCGGTCCTCGTCCAGAATGTGGGCATACACGCTGGTAATCATGTCGATCTGGGCGTGGCCCGTGTCGCCCTGGGTGGCCTTCAGGTCGCCGTGGTTGAGTTTCAGCTTGTAAGTGGTGCTGGAATGGCGGAGAGAGTGAAAGACCACTTTCGGGAGTCCAGCCTTCTCCCGCAGCTTCTCAAACGACTTCAGGATGATACGGTCCTCACAGGGACGGCCATTGGCCAGCGCCACCACCAGGTCGTAGTCCTGATACTCGTCGCGGAGCAGCGCCCGCAGCTCGTCTTGCGCAGATTTCCATTCCCGCAGGATATAAGCCAGGGTCTTGGGCAGCCACACCTTGCGGATGCTGGAATCGGTCTTGGGCTTCTTCAGGATGATCCTGGTGCTGGTGTTGGGAAACAGAGGCGTGAATACATGGTAGATGTCCTTTTGCCCCAGCATCTCAATGGCCCGCTTGGAGGCCCGCGCCAGTTCCTTGTCGATGTAGACATAGGCGTTGTCATCGGCAATATCTTCATCGGAGATGTGGACATTGCTCCAGGTCAGTCCCAGAATCTCACCCATGCGCAGCGAACAGGCAAAGGCCAGGTTCATTGCCACATAGAGTTTGCTGTCCGTACACTGATCCAGGGCGGTGCGGATCATATCGGCGGTCCAGATGTCCCGTTTCTTGTATTCCACTTTGGGCAGCACCACATTGTCAAAGGGGTTCTTGGCAACCAGCTCCCACCGAACCGCCTGCTTGAAGGCACAACGGAGAAGTTTGATGATCTTCTCGATGGTAGCGTTGGTGACAAACTCCGTTTTGGCGTGGTGCGTTCTGGTGTTCACCGCAGGGGTTTTCTGCAAGGTCTGGATGTACTTATCCACCACCCGCGTGGTAATGTCCTGCACCTTCATATCCCCGATGATGGGGTTGATGTAGTTGGCGATCAGCGAGTTTTGGCTATCATACATGGACACGCCCCACCGCTTTTCGCCATATAGGGAAACGAAGTCCGACAGGAACTCCGCAATATTCTGATTGGTGGGAGGAAGGAAGGAGTTGGAGCTTTTCTGGCTCTCAATCTCCGCCTTGCGCTTCAATGCCTCCTGGTAGGAAGTGCGGGTTTCCCACTTCTGCTTGGTCTCGCCGTTCTCGTCCACATAGGTATAAACAATAGAATAGTTTTTCTTTCTTTTGATGATGGATGCCATAACGAACCTTCCTTTCTTGTGTCACAGGTCAAGTGACTCCAGCCAGTGGTCGAACGACCGCTTGGAAATTCGTATGGCGTTGCCAATTCGTACGCTTTTGAAAAGGCCCTCCTGCACAAGTCTATATGCCCGTGCCTGGCTGACGCCTAATATACGGGCAATCTCGTTGACCGTATAGGTGCGGCACTCCAAAGGCCTTTTCTCCGTACCGTTCTGAATCTCTGACACAGCAGCCTCCTTTCCAGTCAGAAACGGCACGCAAAAGGGTGTTCCTTCATAACTTCCACCCTCATTGTACCGCGCCGTTTCGGGTTTGTCTGCTGCTAATGGAAAGTTTACGAATTATCCGTAAACAGAAAAGCAGAAGATTTATCTGAAAATCAAAGAGGCAAAAAACGGACGGCTGCCGGCAAGCAGCTCCACGGGAATCTCACCCCGGCCCATGCTGATGGGTGCGCCGCGCAATGCTTTGAGGGCGTTCAACGCGGGAGTCTCATTATCCTGTCTGTGCATCCTCGCCCACAGGCTGCCACACCTGTTTCGCGGCCTGGTTTTGTCGCTCACCTGTTTGGTAGGGGTCCCGTCCTGCGGACTTGCAACAGGGTCGTGGCGCACCGGCCGACCGGCTCCACACAGACAGATCGTATCCGTCTGCCTTATGCTGCCCGAAGGCTTTCTTTGTCAAGGTGGGGTCAGTCCCCGGTATCGGCAAAGGAGGAAAGGGTAAGCCGCTTGCCTTCTGCCAGGGCTGAAAGGATCAGGCGCGCATCACGGCCCGGATCAGTCGGATTTCCAGACAGCGTTTCATATGGGTATCCACGCACACATGAGGGGTTCCGTCTTTGTCATAGAGGGTACGGGTACACAGGCGGCTCATATAGTCGTCGTAGTACCGCAGCACTTGCTCCATGGCCTCGCTGTCACCACCGGAGGCCGCGTGGATCACCCAAACGGGCGGCAGGTCCTTTCCCTTGTGGATGGGCTCCGTCATCTTCCTCAGCCTCCTTTCGGCATCAGCGCCGACAATGCTTCGCGCAGCTCCTGCAGCGCCTTCGTCCGGTGCCGCTGAACGGCGCTCCGGGACATCCCAACGAGATTGCCGATCTCACCGTCTGCCAGGTCCAGAGTGCAGTGCAAAATCAAAATGCTCTGCTCTGTCTGCGGCAATGCGGAGAAAGCCTCGGCCACAAGCTCGTTGTCGATATGTAGATCGTAGCCGTGCGACGAGAACACAATGCTGTCGCTGGGGTAACGATCCACGACGCAGAGCTTGTCCAGCTCCGCCTGGGACAAGTCGCTAAAGAAGGCTTCACGCTCTCTTTGGCGTTTCATGTTCCGCAGGTAGGCTCTGGCCTCGTTTCGCAATACCTTCTTGCAAAAAGCATCGAACCGGCATTGCTCGCCATAGTCGCGGGGGTTAGATTCCATCAATTTCACCCCCTTTCCGTGGGGGGATCAGGTGGTTCTCTCCCTTTCCGCTACTACCAATCCTGCGAGAGCGAGTTCTGCCCGCTAAACGCCTCCTTTTTGAAGAAAATTTGAGAAAAGCAATGGCCAGCCATTCCGACCACAGGAAACGACAAAAAGCGCCCGGCAGGTCACAGACCCACCGGACGTAATAGTAAGTGATATGCAGATTGTTTACATGGTATAGTTCATACTCATGGCCGAACATCTCCGCCGACTGAAACAAGCTTTTTTTGAGCGGCTAACCCTTGTCAGATCAGGCGGGGATAGCATTCGGCGCAGCATGGCGGCATCCTCCTTCTATGCCGCCGTGTGAGCTGTCTGGACAAAGAAAAACGGCGGCTCGAATCGAACCGCCGTGAATCAAGTGCTTTTTTGCGCATAGAAAGCCGTCTGCCCCGCAGCGGTTTTTTTCTTTTCTGCCGCCGGGCAGATCATAGAGGATATAAAAACAGAGCCGATAACCTTAGAGGTTTTACCTCGGTGTTATCGGCTCTGCGTCTTAGCGTCTGGCTCTTGGATGATGGATAGATTCAGTTGTCTTACCGCAATCAAGGTTTCGTGTTTACACTTGGGGCAATACAGCGGAAAGTTTTCCAGGACTGTATCATCGCGGATTTTCAATCGCGTTTTGCTGCCGCAAAAGGGGCATAAAATCCATTCTATCTTCATGTTATCTTCCTCTGTGCTTGGCTTTCTTCTTTTCCTGCCGTATGGCAAACTGGCGGTCTTTCTCCGCCTCTTTCTGCTCACGGCTCTTGGTTTTCCGTTCCAGCTTACATTGCTCATGCTGGAGTTTTAACGCCTGCTGCGCCTTTGTTCCAATGCCTTTATCCTGCAGTTGGCTTTGAATTTCGCGCTGCATATGTTTCAGGGAACACCGCTTGAAGCCGTAGGCAATGGACGGAAGGCTGCAACTTTGCAGACATTCATCTTCCAGCGTCAGCCGTTTCCCGTCACGGGTGGTCTTATACACCCTGGTAATGGGCGGCATCCCGTGGTCCTTCAGCCAGCGGTCCATTACCTCCAGATAGGCGTAGGTGTGGGAAAGGACTGCATTGATGAATCTGCGATTATCCTCGGCTATTCCACCCCATTGGCCACGCTGACCAGGGAGGTAAGGCGCGATGAGTTCCCATGCTGCGTCACTGATGTCGTGCCTATGGTAGGATGCATCCATATCTTTAGCCTCCAACTGCTTCAGTTGCAACTATTATATCATTTGTTTCGTGTAGACGCCACCTAGGTAATATTATTCAAACGGGCTTTCGGATGTGTGAGCAGAAGGCCATGACCTCGCTGAAACAAAGGAAAGGTGCATCGCTTATAAGGCGATGCACCTTTCCTTTTGTGGCAAATGAACCTTTACAGCACAACCGATTAATACAAGCCGTTGTCATTGATGGGCAACTCAAACATTGCCCACAGGGACGTGGGGTATCCTCTGTCCCTGTGGGTATCTGCTTGGGTGGTGTCCCCGGGCAGACTTCCGGGTCTTACAGAAATCCAGGAGTTTTACTTGCACTTAGCAGATGGCCAATCAGCCTTTGACATCCTGATTGGCCAGGGCCTCCCGCTCCAGCTTGGGGCAACCGAACTTCTTGGCCATCAGGCTGGTGACAATGGGGCAGAGAATGGCGGTGACAATGACGGCAGTAGCCACGGCTGCGGTGGCGGACTCCACCTGGTAGGCTAGGTTGGGAGATGCCTCTGCGATAATAGCGGGAACGGCCACGGCATTGCCAGCGGTAGTGCAGATGGCGGCGCCGGCGTAGCCAGGACGACGCAGAATCAGCTTATCGGCAGTGATGGTGAAGATACCGGTGAGAACCACTACCAGTACACCCAGGACGATACCGATGGCGCCGCCGGTAACGATGTTGCGCAGGTTCAGGCCGGTCCCCAGGCAGAACGCCAAGAAGGGCAGGGTAAACATGATGCCGGGTTGCAGGAATTTCCGGATGTCCTTGTCCAGATTTCCCAAGATGATGCCTACGATTAGGGGTACCACAGAGGCCAGTAAGGACTTCCAATCGAAGCTGGTTACACCGGCCAGACCCAGCCCCAGCAGGGTAAGAAAGGGGCCGTCATTGATACCTAGCAGGGACTGGGCACCCAGGTCGTTTTCATCCCCAAAGTTCGTCATCAGGCCCAGGTACATACCCCCGTTGCTGTTGGTGACGGCGGCCAGGAGCATTAGGGGGGTAATCCCCAGCACGCCGGCGGGGCCCCAAATCATGTTGGCGATGACGGTGGGCACGAAGCCGGCCAGGAACTTGGCGATTAGCAACACCGCACCCCGCTTGAGGGGCTCGCCCACCCGGGTGACGGTAATCTGAGAGCCCACGCACATCAGGCTGGCTCCGATAAAAGCAGAGGCTCCGGATTTGAAAGTGGCGGTGGTCATGCCACCCAGATCCAGAAACTGAGGAAATACCAGATTAACGATAGCGCCCAAGAATAGAGGGACGACCATCAGACCACCGGGGACCTTTTGTATGGTTTTCAGGATTTTCATAGCTTGCTCTCCTCTCTAAAGTCTTTTGCAGACAGTATAAATTTTCAGGGAACTCAGCAGTAACTGCCCATTTGATCGATGGCCATGTCGGAGATGCCGTTGATCTCCGCCTTGACCAGCTCGCCGTCGCACACACGGCGGATATACTTCAGCAACTCATCCCCTAGAGCTTCCACCGTCTTCTCACCGGTGATGCTGGCGCTGCTGTCGAAGTCGATGATGTCCTCCAGCCACTGGGCGGTATGTCCATTTCCGGTGGCCTTGAGGACGGGGGCGATGGCACTGCCAACGGGGGTACCCAGGCCGGTGGTGAACACTACCAACTGGGCCCCGCCGGCAATAAGGGACATGGTGGATGCCACGTCGTAGGCGGTGCCGTCCATGAATACTAAGCCCTTCTTGTCCACCATCTGCCCGTAGCTGTACACCGCCTGGAAGGGCCTGGTACCGCTCTTGTGGACGCACCCGATGGACTTTTCTTCCAAGGTGGTAAGACCACCAGCCTTATTACCGGGGGAGGGGTTTACATTGCGGATATCCTCGCCGGCTTCCAGGTGGCGGCGTTCATTGGCCAGCACGGCGTCATAGAGCTGCTGCCCCACCTGGGGGGTACAGCCCCGGCGTTTGAGGATATTCTCTGCCCCGATGGCCTCCGGCGTCTCGCATAGGATGGTGGTGCCCCCCAGATCTACCAGGCGGTCGGAGGTATTGCCCAGCACCACGTTGATGGAAAAGCCAGAGGTGGGGTCGGAGCCACCGCACTCCAGGCCCACGATGAGTTCGCTTATATCGCAACTCTCCCGCCGGCAGGCCCGGGCCTCCTGCTGGAGTTGCGCCACCAGTTCCAGGCCATGGGCCACCGTGCGCCCCAAGCCTCCCTCCTTCTGGATGCTGATATAGCGGACGGGTTTATCGGTCTTTTTCCGGATGGCCTCCATGTACCGGGCCTCCTGTATGCTTTCACAGCCCAGCCCCACAATGAGGGCCCCGTACACGTTGCCGTTGGCGATGAGGCCAGACAGGATCTCCAGGGTCATGGCGGTGTCCCTAGCATCTTGAGCACAGCCGTTGGGATTATAGAGATAGGTGGCCCCGCTCTTCTCACAGATCTTCCTGGCTGCTCCAGCCGAGCATATGCAGCCCGGCATGACCACCACGTGGTTGCGGATGCCTACGTGGCCATCCGTGCGGCGATATCCCATAAAATGCATGCCGATCCTCTCCCCCCCTCAGAGTGTACTACTCAGATTCTGCGTGTGGACGTGTTCCCCACGGCCGATGGGCCGGGTGGCGTGGCCGATATGCTCGCCATACTTGATGACGGAGCTTCCCTCCGCCAGATCCCGCAGGGCCGCCTTGTGGTAGAGGGGTACGTCGGTGGCGGCGGCAAGGGAAAATGTCTCACCCTCCCGCTGATAGCAGATCTCTCCGCCGGCGGGTACAGCCTGGGTAACGGTAACCACATCGTCGTTTGACGCCATAAGAACCGCATTGATCAAGATGTCTCTCTCCTTTCCAATCTTTCCATTTCCATGCAATCAAATGTTAGGCGCCGGGATATACAGGGCTCGATCTCCTCTGCAAAGCTACGGTGGAGCGGATGCTCCAGGTAGGCCTCCAGCGCCTCGTGCCCCTCCAATGTCATACGTACCAGCAGGTCTGCGTTGGTATTCCGGGGAATGCAGTTCCGGCTGACCTGGACATCTTCGATCCCCGCCAGTGCTTTACCGATGCCGGTAAAAACTTCGACGGCCATGGAAAAGACCTCGTCGGAAAAAAAGCCTGGTTTAAATTTCAACAGCAGATAGTGGATCATCGGGCCTCCTCGTTTTCTTGGCAGCGATGGGGAATTGCTTGAGATGCGCGTCTCGCTTTTTATAAAAGCAAACTGCATGCCAACAGTGACAAAGGCGGACTGCGGCGTGCAAGCGCTTCCGGCGCAACGGGTCGTGCCAAGTCCCGCCGGGGTCGGGAAACAACGCCGCCGAAGCGTTGTTTCAATTATGAAATTTTAGATTTCATTTTCAAAACAGCTGTGGTAAAATGGAAAACGGGGAGGGAACGCATGCAATGGATCAGAGATCAGATAAGCAATTTCTTGTCGTAGCCCCGGACGGTGTGGACAATATGGTGTCCTTTCGGGCACTACAGCCCTACATTTATAAATTTATCCGGTCCAGCCCGTGTCCCGAATTGCTCCGGCAAGTACGGGAGGCGCTCCAGGAAACCGATATTTATGGGATCCTCACGCGGGGCAGCCTGGCGCAATATCTTTATGTCAATCGTATCCCGGTCCCGATCTTTGAATTAAATTACGGGCTGTACGCCATCTTGACCCTATTGAAGGAATGCGTAGCGGATGGGTACCGCAAGATCTGTATTTTTGAGATCGGCTCCTACACGCCCGGACAGGAGCAGCAGGAGCAGCGGGCTCAGCTGTTCCTGGGGGATTACGAATTAAGCTTTTACCGGTTCTATGACCGCGCTTCGGTGGAGCAGGAAATCCGCCAGCTCTGGGGGCAGGGAAAGCTGGATCTTGTGATCGGAGACGTGGAGCCGATCATGATTGCAAAACGTCTTGGATTGCCCAGCCGGAACTTTGTGATCGATGAACGTTCCTATCGCAATACGATCGAAGAAGCACGCTATATGACGGAAATGACGCTGAAAGAGCGGGCGCAGGATCGTTTCATCTCCGTTATCACAAATATTATCGCAGAGGCTGTCATTATAGCGGATGAGACCGGAAAAATCCAAAGCTGCAACCTTCAGGCCGAGCGTCTTCTGCTAAAACGCGAACCCTGCAATCAGGTACAGGAACTGTTCGGCATGGAACTGCCCCTGCTGCTGGAACTCCCGGCCAACCAGCTGGCGGATATTCGCGGCAAACGTTATGTAGTCAGCGTCATCCCCCGGGTGGTGGGCGAAGAGCGCATGTACGCCTTTGTCCTCAGCAATGCCAACGACGTAGAAAAGATGGAGTTGTCAATCCGCAGGCAGAACCGGGAGCGGGGGTTAACGGCAAAGACCTTTTTTCAAGACATCGTCTGCCGTGATCCGGTATCCATACAGCTTGTAGAAATGGCCAAGCGCTATGCGAAGAGCAACGGCACGATTCTTCTAAGGGGCGAGACCGGCACTGGAAAAGAAGTCATCGCCTCCAGTATTCATAATGAAAGCCTGCGGGCCGACGGCCCTTTCCTTGCAATCAATTGCGCGACTTTTAATGAAAACCTGATAGAAAGTGAACTGTTCGGCTACGAAAAGGGCGCCTTTACCGGTGCGCTCCCCGGCGGGAAGCAGGGCCTGTTCGAACTGGCCCATCATGGAAGCCTTTTTCTGGACGAGGTGGGGGAGCTTCCGCTTTCTCTTCAGGCTAAATTGCTTCGCGTACTGCAGGAAAAAGAAGTCATGCGGGTGGGCGGAAGCCGGATTATCCCTGTGGACGTGCGGATCATTGCGGCTACCAACCGGGATCTGCTCGAGATGGTCCAGCAAAAGAAGTTTCGCGAGGATCTCTACTATCGTTTAGCGCTGTTGGAGCTGGACATCCCCCCCCTGCGCAGACGCAGGGAAGACATCGTTCCGCTGTTTACCAGCTTTTTGGCGGAAGTTTCCGAGCAGGAGAAACGGGCCGTGTTTTGGGACGACATGTCCGTTTTTGAGCCGATCCTGGATTACGATTGGCCGGGAAATATCCGGGAACTACGGAATTTTGCCGAACGCGTGGTGCTGCTGTGCAGGGATTATCGATTGGATCGTGCGTTTTTAGCCCGGATGATGCAGCAAAAGGGGCATTCGGATCTGCATGCGCAATATACCGCGCCGCTTACAGACGACCTCAAGGCGCTGGAACGCCATTACATCGCCTTCCTCTTGGAGCGCTTTGGCGGGGACAAGGACAAGCTATGCTCCTACCTTCACATCAGCAAATCGACCCTTTGGCGCAAGTTGGATCAGCCATACCGTTCGTAAACGGGCCCGGATCTCATAGCTTCCCTTCGTTCCAAATCGGAACGGAGAAACGCAAGCGGCCTTTTTCGTATATCATACGAATCGGCCGGCACACAGTTAGAAACGACAAAAGCGATGGCCATCCGAGCGGTTTTCCGGACAGTCATCGCTTTTGGAATAAAAAGGGAACCAAATCATCCCCCGCCCCCGGCCGAGGCGCCCTTAGGCCGAGGAGGCTCGTTCGCATCCGTGCTTGCTTGAACGGCGAACCGGGTCAGACCTTCCCGGCGGCCTTCAACCCGGCCAGCACCCGGCCCGGCGTCAAGGGAAACTCATGGAAGCGGACGCCGGTGGCATCCTCCACCGCGTTGCCAATGGCGGCCAGCGTGGGATTTACGCCGCACTCTCCGATGCCGATGATACCAAACACGCCGGAGGGGTCCGGGTTTTCCACCAGGATCGACTCGATCTCGGGGCGGTCGTCAGCGGTGGGAAGCATATAGCTGTGAAAGCCCTTGTTATAAAACCCCTTCCCTTCCACATAGGTCATCTCCTCGCGGACTGCATAGCCCACGCCCTGGAGCACGCCCCCCTCAATCTGCCCCTTGCACAGGCGGGGATTTACGGCCCTGCCCACGTCGTGGGCAGCGGCCACCTTGAGCACCTTGACCATGCCGGTCTCCAGGTCCACCTCCACCTCTGCGGCCTGGGCGTAGAAGGGCAGGCAGTTGGGCGGCACCTTGCAGGAGGAGGCCATGAACTGCTTGCCCTCCAGGTGGGCGGCGGAAGCCATCTCCGCCAGGGTGGACACGGGCTTGCCGCCGCTGGTAATTATGCCGTCGTCCAGCTCCAGGCTCCCGGGGTCCAGGTCCAGGTGCCGGCCCACCCAGGTGAAGATATCCCGGCGCAGCTCCTTGGCCGCGTCGGCCATGACGTAGCTGACGGTGTAGAGCGTCCGGGTGGCATGGCTGCCGATGTCGAAGGCGGCGGCGTCCGTGTCGCCAAACTTCATGACCGCATTCTGGAAAGGGACCCCGATGAGGTCGCTGGCCACCTGGAGGCACGCGGTGGTGGAACCGGGGCCGATCTCCGGAATGGCGCTGTTCACGAAGAGGGTGCCGTCCCGCTCGATGCGGAGGAGCACCGTATTATAGTCCACACAGAACGGAGCCGCGTTGCTCACGTGCGTACCGGCGGAGATCCCCACCCCCCTGCGGACCGGACCGGTCTGCTGAGCGGCCCGGCCGTGCTTTTCGTTCCACTGGATAGCGGCGGCCGCCCGATCCAGGCACTCGTTGGTGCCGCAGGAGCCCGGCGGGAATGGGAACCAGTTTCGGGTGTCCTCGCGGGTGGAGTTTTTCTTGCGCAGCTCGATGGAGTCCATCCCCAGCCTCTGGGCCATGAGCTCGATGGCGGGCTCCACCACGGCGTTTCCCTGGGGGGAGCCGAAGCCGCGCATGGCGCCGGCCGTCATTTGGTTGGTATAGACCGGCCAGCCGGTGTAGCGGAAGTTGGGAATCACGTAGGCGCCCGCCGTACCGCAGGCACCGCAGACGCCCACCAAGTCGGTGCCAAAGGTGGCGTAAGCGCCGGTGTTCAGCCACGCCCGTGTGTCCAGCGCCACAAAGGCGCCGTCCTTTCGGGCGCCCAGGCGGCACTCCAGATAGCCGCCGTGGCGGGAATCGGAGCAGGTAAAGTCTTCCTCGCGGGTGTAGATCAGCTTGACCGGACGGCCGCACTTCATCGACAGCGCCGCCGCCAGGATCTCGGCCTTGCCGGACAGGCCGATCCGCACGCCAAAGCCGCCGCCCACATAAGGGGGGTTGCGTACCGTGACCTTGCTGACGGGCAGGTCCAGGGCTTCGGCGAGGATCATTTTGGTGGGATAAGGGGCCTGGGTGGTGGAGATCACGTCCAGTCTGCCGTCGGGACAATAGGAAGCCACGGCGCCGTGGGTCTCCATCTGCGCCTGCTTGACCCGGGGCAGCTTCACCCGATACTCCACCATCTCGTCGCAGTGCTTGAACGCCTCGTCGGGATCGCCGCCAAAGGTGAGGATGACCGGACCGCCGCAGATGTTGTTGTATTCCGGATTGGCAAACCGGGGCTGGACCTGAGGGGCGTCGGGCTTGACGGCCTCCAGAGGGTCGTAGACGGCAGGCAGCTGCTGCCACTCGACCCGGATGAGCTTTACCGCCTGGGCGGCGATCTCCTCCGTATCCGCGGCCACGCCGGCCACTTCGTCGCCGATGTACTTGGGTTCGCCGGTAAAGATGGTCTGATCCAGCACCGGCTTATGGGGCAGCGGAGTGATGAACATGGGGGCCGCGCCGTTCCACAGCTTGGCGGTGGTATTTTCAAAGGTGCACACCGCGCGCACGCCGGGCAGGGCCTCGGCCGCGCTGGTGTCGATGGAGAGGACCTTCGCATGGGCGTAGGGGCTGCGGAGGATCTTGCCATGGAGCATCCGGGGCAGATGTACGTCAAACGTAAACACGCCCCGGCCGGTCACCTTGTCAAAACCGTCGTTGCGGGGGATGTCTTTTCCCACGTATCTCACGCTCAACCCTCTCCCCTCCTCATGCGGTCGGCAGCGGCTTCTACCGCCTGTTCGATGTTTACATAGCCGGTGCAGCGGCAGACGTTTCCGCCCAAGGCCTCGCGGATCTCCGCCTTCGAGGGGGCCGGGTTGGCGTCCAGCAGAGCCTTGGAGGACATGATCATGCCCGGGGTGCAGAATCCGCACTGGACCGCGCCCTTGTTCACAAACTCCTCCTGAAGGGGGTGGAGCCTGCCGCCCCGCTCCAGGCCTTCGATGGTCTCGACGCAGGCGCCCTCGGCCCGCAGAACGGGGATAATGCAGGAAGTGACCGCCTTGCCGTCCAGGATAACGGTGCAGGCGCCGCACTCGCCCTTTCCGCAGCCGATCTTGGTGCCGGTGAGATACATCTTTTCCCGCAGGAATTCCGCCAGCGAGAGGGCGGGGTCCACCTCCGCTGTGATCGGTTCGCCGTTGATCGTCGTATGCAACTGAGCCATACTGTCGTCACCTCTCCTTCTCTGTCACGAAAGCTGCGCACGGCAAGCTTCCAGCGTACGGCGGATGATTACGGGCAGGGCCTCCAGCCGGTACTCCCGGCTGCCGCGCAGCGGATTGCTTCTGGGGTTTGCGTTCTCCAGAGCCAGCTCACCCGTGCGGGCCATGACCGCTTCCGTCAGTTCGCGGCCCTTCAGATACGCCTCGGCTGCCGCGGCCCGGACGGGGCCCACCCCCACGGGCGCCATGGCAATGCGGGCCCAGGTCACCGTTTTGCCCTCACAGTGCACCATGGCCGCGCAGTTGAGCATGGGCAGGGAGAGGGACTTGCGCAGCTCCAGCCGGTAGAAGGCCGCCGCCTCGCCCTTTTGGGGCAGCGGGATGGAGATGCGCTTTACGAGCTGGCGGCTGTGGTCCACCCTGCTCTTGGCAAAGCCCGCGTACATCTCGCCCATAGTGAGCTCCGCCTCGCCGCCGGCGGAGCAGACGGTGAAGACCGGATCCAGGGGCGCCAACGCCATGGCGCCGTCACCGGCGGGCTGGGCGCTCACCACATTGCCCGCCAGCGTGGCGGAGTTCCGGATCTGCAGCGATCCCACGCAGCCGCAGCCCTGCGCCAGGGACGGGAAATATCGCTTGACCAGGGGCGAGCGGGCGATCTGCGTCAGGGTGGCCGCCCCGCCGATCACCAGGCGCTCTCCGTCTGCGGAGATCCCGGCCATATCGGCTGCCTTGGTTACGTCGATAAAGCACTCCGGGCAGATCTTTCCCTCTTTGAATTCCACCATCAGATCCGTGCCTCCCGCCATGATCACGCCCTTGCCCCCGGCCCGGGTCAGCAGCTCTACGGCCTCCCCGGATGACGATGCGCTGACATATTGCATTACCGCGTCTCCCCTTTCTAAACCGTTCGGTATTGTTTCCCTTATCTAAGCACAATCCCATCCCGCCGTCAATCCAGGCAAATTGTCTCATTTCTCAGGGGATGTTTTTCCCTTTCCCGTTTTATTTTGATAGAATTATTCAATTTTTTTGAAAAAAAGCCGTTTGGCGTCTCTTTGTCCGCGCTTTTATTGATAAATATTAAACCACACAGTCTGGTTAATTTGCACAAAAATTATATGGTTAAATTATTCACAAAGTCAATTTTCGTTGTATGAATTGAAGGATAACGCCTTTCCTTCTCCGGCCGCCCGGCCGAATCCGGCTTTTTGTGCTATAATAATGCCTGCTGGACCGACCGCTTTGCGGTCCGTCCAGCAGGCAGCTGCCGTGCAATTGCTGCAACGCGTATTTCCGGCGGGCGCAAACCCTCCCCGCCGAAATCCGTATTACAATAAAATACCATCACCGTGAGGAGGGCATAGATATGGAGCAGCGCTGTCAGGTCGTCCTGTTCAGCAGCGCGGGAAAGAAGTGCTTTGGGCCGGGGCCGGCGGAGCTTTTGGAGCGGGTGGAGCGGTCCGGCTCTCTCCATCAGGCCGCCAAACAGATGTACCTCTCCTACTCCAAGGCCTTCAAACTGATCCGTGCGGCGGAAGAGGGCCTTGGCTTTCCCCTGATGGAAACCCGGATCGGCGGCGCCAGGGGCGGCGGGAGCATCCTCACCCCGGAGGCCCGGCGGGCGCTGGCCCAGTACCGCGCCTACGAGGCCGCCGTCCATGCCGCCGCCGAGGAGCTCTTCCCCCGCTTTTTCCCCGGGAACCACAGCCCTGCCGCCGATTCCCCGCCGTCCTGATCCGCCGGGGCAGGCCGCCCCAGGGGCGGTATCGGCGTGCTCCCCTCCGCGCCGGGGGACGGGCGGAGCAAGCGTGCGGCGCCGCTCAGGGGTAGGACGATCCGCCGCCCCGGAAGCTGGAGAGGTATTCCTCCACCGACCGGGTCATCTCCCGGGAAAAGCCGGAGTCATACTTCCGGTCACAGAAGGCCCGCAGCCAGTCGGCATAGGGCCGCTCCTCCGCTTTCCAGGCCAGCATCTGCCGAAGCTCCCCGGTGTCCATCCGGCGGTAGCCGTTTTCATGGACGATGTGCTTCAGCCCGCACCGTCCGGGCTTGGGCCGCGCCTTCTGCTGCTGCGTGGGACGCCCCAGCACCAGCATGACCGCCGGGAACACATAGTCCGGCAGGGCCAGCAGGGTGCGATGGATCCGGCACTGCTCCATGATGTCTCCGATGTAGCAGGAACCGATCCCCAGGCTCTCGGCGGCGGTGACCGCGTTTTGGGCGGCCACGGCGCAGTCGGTGACCGCCAGCATCAGATCCCCCGCGCCGGGCCTGCGGGGCGCGCAGCCCGCGGCACGGTAGGCGTCGTACCACTTCTGGCAGTCGGCGCAGAAGATAAGCACCACCGGCGCCCCGGCGATGAAGGGCTGATGATCACAGGTCTCCGCCAGGCGGTCCTTCAGGGCCGGGTCGGTGATATCCAGAATAGTGTACAGCTGCTGGTTTCCTGCCGTGGGGGCCGCACAGGCCGCCTCCAGGATGGCGCGCTTCTCCTGCGGCGTGACCGGCTCTCCGGAAAAGGCCCGCACCGATTTGCGGGCATGGAGCCCCGCCAGGATTTCATTCATATTACCTCACCTCAATGAAAGGATCTGATCCAATGCAGCCAAAACAGGCCCCCATCCTCACGGTGGACCGGGCGGACACCCTGCTTCCCTTTCTGCTCTCCCACCAAAAGGGGAAGAGCCGCAACAACATCAAAGCGCTGCTCACCCGGGGGCAGGTGCTGGTGGATGGGCAGGCAGTCACCCGTCACGACCATCCCCTCGTCCCCGGCCAGACCGTGTCTCTGCGTCCCCGTCTGCAGGGCGGCGATCTGCCCTTCCCCCTGCTCTACGAGGATGCGGATCTGCTGGCCATCGACAAGCCCGCGGGGCTGCTCTCCACCGCCAACGAGCGGGAGCAGGAGCGCACCGCCTTCCGTGCGGTGTCCGACTGGCTGCGGGACCGCGGGGAGGGCCGCGCCTTTCTGGTCCACCGGCTGGACCGGGACACCTCCGGCGTGCTCCTCTTCGCCAAGTCGGAGGCAGTGCAGCAGCGCTTTCAAAACGAATGGAACACGCTCATCCGCCGCCGGGGGTACCGCGCGGTGGTCGAGGGCGCGCCGCCCGAGCCGGCCGGCACCATCCGCACCCAGCTGCGGGAAAATCGGATCCACAGGGTCTATTCGGTCCGCTCCGGCGGCAAGACCGCCGTCACGCATTACCAGGTGGAGCGCCTGGGAGCGGACTACGCCCTGCTGGCCGTAGCGATCGATACCGGGCGCAAAAACCAGATCCGGGTCCACTTCAGCGAACTGGGCTGCCCCGTGGCCGGGGACAAGGTGTACGGCGCGGCCACCGATCCGCTGGGCCGCCTGTGCCTGCACGCCCACGAGCTGTCCTTTGCACACCCGGTCACCGGGGCGGAGCTGCTGCTGCGCTCCGAGACCCCCAGGGGCTTTTCCCGGCTGGTTCGCTAGGGCTGCCGTTCCGCCAGCCCCAGGCAGGTCCGGATGCCCGCCCGCAGCTCTACCAGCTCCGGATAGCCATAAAAAAAGTCCAGCTTTTGCTCCCACACGCTGCCGCCGCCCTGCCGGGGCCAGAGCACGAAATAGGTAAAGCTCTCGGCAATATCCTCCGAGGGATCGGTAGCGGCGTAGTCGGTCACGAAGTCGTCCTCGTGCCGCAGGAAAAAGCGATCGCTCTCCGGGTTGGCCCGGCGGTCGTCCAGGTAATCGCTCCAGAAGGCCTGATAGAAGTCGTCCAGATAGGAGCCGGGGACCGCCGCCATTCCCTCCTCATTGTAGGTGTCGGCGGTCTGAGCCGCGGTATAGGTCACCTGACCGGCGTTGAGGGTCAGGTAGTGGGTATACTCGTGGAGCACCGTCTCGGTAAACCAGTCCCCGTCTCCCGCGTCCGCAGGGTCCACCGCGATCTCCCAGCGCTCCCCCGCGCCGTCCAGCGCCGCCACATAGGCCAGGGTCTCGTCCGCCCCGTCGGTAAAGACGGTGAAGCGGGAAAACGCCGCCCAGCTTCCCTCCGGCAGAAGGCCGCGCATTTGCGCCCAGAGCGCCTCGTATTCCACCTCCCGATCGCCGTCCGGCCGGAACGGGCTTTCCGGGTCGGGCCGAAGGGTCTCATCCTCCTGGATCCAATACTCCGCCAACACCCGATCGGCGGGGCTGTCGGAGTCCCAGCCGCCGCCGTCGCCCAGATATCGGGCGGTATAGCGCTCGTAAAGCCGGTTGAGCTGCGCCACCAGCCGCGCCTCCTCCCCCTCCGGCTGCCAGCCGCCGGAGGCTTGGCGGGCCTGACGCAGCGGGATGATGCGCTCCAGCAAAGCAACCACCCGCTCCTCCTCCCGCTCCGAGACCCGTTCTGCCAGCCGGCCAAGCTGGGCCCGGGCCAGATGCAGGGCCTCGGTATGCGCCGCGCCGGCGCCCGCCTCAGGCGCTGCGGCGGGTGCGGGAGCGCAGCAGGCCGAGCAGCACAACAGCAAAAACAGGATGCATACCGCCGCTTTTTTCACCCGACCACCTCTTTTCTGGTGGTATTTTACCACGGCTGCGGCGGAAAGAAAAGGGCGTGCCCCGCGTCTTTTCGAGACGCGGGGCACGCCCCCGGCTTTGGTAGTACCGCAGGCAACCCCCGGCTAAGCCGGGGGTAAAAAAGTAGCTTATAGCGAGGAGAAAAGTAGAAAAGAAAAAGGCTCCCTGTTAAAGTAAAAGTGGTTTGCCGACCACACAACTA